>CAZRFC010000016.1:0-24952 GCA_964598975.1 uncultured Mycobacterium sp.
CAGGATGTCATTGGTCAAATCGTAGATGCTGCCCTGCACGCTGCCGTCGAGCACGTCCCGCCCCTCGATCAGCAGGACGCTGCCGGTCCTGTCCGTGCCGACCCGCTTGCGGAACTCGAACAGGATCGTCATGTCCGCTTCAAGCCGCACGTCGTACTCGTGGTCCGAGGCGGTGGCGAGCGAGTCGATCACCCCAAAGAGATCGTCCCCGCGCCATTCGACCGCGAGCAGATCGCCGTCCTCATCGGCCTGGTAGTCATCGAGCAGGAGGTCCCGGTCGTTATTGGCGTCGGTGATCGCCCGCAGCGCCAGCGCACCGGCCGGCGCCGCCTGCACGCGGTAGGTGCGCGCCACGCGGCGCTTGCGGAGCAATTCGACCAGGGACGAGCAGCCGAGCTCCACCATGCCGGTGAAGAGATCGACCGCCTCATCCTGCACGATGCCGCCCCACAGCCCGAGCGTATGGTGGTCCCACAGGACCCAGCGCCCTTTGAGCGTGCGCGCCCCGAGTTGCTGCAAGTCCCGGCTCGGCAGCACCGCCGACAGCCGCCCCGCGCCGGAGACCTGCCACGATGCGCTGATCGTGCCGACGCGCACCGTGACGGCATCCTGCCAGCGGGCATTGCCGATCCGCAGCAGCGACAGGCCAGCCATCAGGCGACGTACCGATCATGGAATTCGACCTCGACCGTGAGCTCGCCCATCGCCGTTTCGTCGACGAAGAGCGCGGAGAGTCCCATCGTCAGTTGATCGAAATACACCGTGCCGGTCGTGGCCGCGTCCTCCACGACATGCACCTTGACGCGGATGTAGGGTCGGGTCGGATCGTCGTTCTGATAGCGGAACGCATGGACAAACCACGTATCCGCATCGGGGATGTCCGTCAGGTAGGACACGGTGCCTTGCAGCGATTGCCCGCTGTCGTACTCCATGATCGAGAAGGCGACGGAGTAGAGCGCGCTGGTCGCCCGCACCGCGAACGAGATGGTATAGGGCTGCCCGATGACCGGCTCCAGATAGGTCGTGTTGCGGTAGGTCGTGGCCCAGGCCGAGCCCGGCGCGGCGCTGACGACCGCGCTCAGGCTGCCGGCCGCGTCGAAGTAGACCGCGGCGTCGCGCACCCAATTGACCGTCACGCCGCCCGAGGTCGCATCCAACTCCCAGCCGGTCAGGTCCGTGGCGAACGTCGGATTGGGGATCAGGTTCGTTTTGGGCGACACCGGCAGTATCGTGCGGGCCACGAGCGGCTGGGCCGTGCCCTCGGTGTCCGTCTCATAGTGATACGCCCGGATGGCCCACGGTGCCGCATACGACAACGCGCCCGTTGAGGCGACGTAGACGCCCGCAACAGGGCGGTTCTCGCTTTCGTCGGTCGTGATCCAGAGCTCTTCGGTGCTCAACAGGTGGACGTGATGGTCCGTGCCGCCGATGCTGACCTGATCCCACGGCGGTTCATCGCCGTCCGTGCCGCCGCCGATGCGCAACACCGCGTTCAGATCATAGATCGCTTCTTCCGACCCCGCGCTGAACTTGCCGCCGACCAGTCCGCCAATATCGGTCAGGTCGAGGAACAACTCGAGTCGTTCGTAGGTGCGTGCTTCGATTTCCTCGGTGATCGCCACCGTGGTCGGGATCGCCACCCCATCGGCCGGCAGCACGCCCATATAGATGCGGGTCGGGTTCTCATCCGTGGAGAGATCGCGGTACGACGTGCTGATCGTTCCCGCCGCGAGATTGGCGTACGTCGTGCTGTTCGTCGTGACATCCCGCCAATCCTCCCCGCCGGGGTCGAGCACGCTCAGCACGAACTTGCCGACGCCGCCCTCATTCTTCAGTTGATAGTCGTAGCGAATCCCCTGGTAGCCCTCCGGCGCGTAGACGGACACGCCGTCCGCCTGCCCCTCTTCCGGATAGGTGTTGTCCTGACTGCGCGAGCGCCGCGCCCGCAGGCCCGCCCGCCAGTTCTCGTTATGCCCGCCGCCCGAGCCAATGTCATAGACCCGGCTCTGCGCGAAGTCGTCACCGTTGTCGAGGTAGAGCGTCGGCGTCCACCCGCCCGGCACTTGATTGCCGTACCAGATGCGCGACGGTTTCGTGTAGTAGGTATTGCGGCGCCACAGGTCCAGATGCGTCGCGTTGTAGACGGCCGGATTGACGTTGTAGATGTGCGCTCCGTACCGCTCGATGTAGTAGACATCCGACGCGGCCGGCGCGGTCATCGTCCCCGTCGTCAGGACCGTCGCCGTGTTCGACGTGATCGTGAACGGGCCGATGCCTTTGGTCACGTTGTAGAGCGCCCCGCCCGCCCATTCGTTCGTGGACCACGACTGCGAGGCGTCCGTCAGGCTCGTCGTCGTGCCCGCCGAGGCCGCGCCGCCATCGATCTCGACGCCGGATCGCCAGACCACGTAGACGCTCGTATTGTCCGGATTCGTCGTCCAGTTGCGGGCGACGGTGATGACCGTGCCGGTATTGCTCGCGATCCGTCGCCGCTGCCCGGAGCCGGTGCCGGAGAGGATCTGAATGTAGCCGCCCGTCCAGCGGTTCGTTTCCCACGATTCGCCGCTGTTGGTGATCGTGCTCCCCGCGCCGGCTGTGGCCGTGCCCGAATCGCCTTCGAGATCGAACGCCACGTACGTGTCTCGTGTCGCCGTGCGCGTGCTCAGGTTGCGCGGCGTGGTGGCGCTCGGGTTGCCGTACACGATGTCCGCCGTGACGCTGCCGCCCGCTTTGATCGTGACCAGGAACCAGACGAACGAGCGCGCGGTGTTCCAGTTGACCAGCGTGCGGTACTTCTCCGCGCCCTCGATGCGGACCCGTAGATCGTCGCCGTCCGCCTGCGCCTTGGAGCCGGAGACGAGCGCCGCGGTATCGCCCAGGTCCACGACCACGGGGCGGTCATGCCAGTCGCGCGTGCCGTTGTTCGTGATCGTGACCTGCTTGCGGTATTTCCAGCCGACCGTCGCGCTGTCCGTGGTGCGCTGCACGCTCCAGCCGACTTTGACGGTTGGATGCGTCACCGCCTGCCCGTCGCTCACGAGCGGCAGCGCGCCGTCCGTCGTGAAGGTGTACGGCCCCAGCGTCGTCGCCGTGACCGCTTTCCACAAGCCCCCGGCGCTGACCACGTTGGCCGTGACGCTGTTCGGCGCGATGCGGAAATCGGAGAGCGACACGTCAATCGACGCGGCCACCGGCGACGACGGATCGCCGACGTATGCCTGCACGGGGATCGGCTGATCGGTGCGCGGGTAGTTGAGCGCCCGCATCACCGCGAGCTTGTCGCTGTACGCATCGAGCCCGGTGATGACCAGCGCCACGTTCAGCGGCGCGACGGTGGAGGCGACGAACGTCGGCGCGGCGTCGGTGCGCTGCACGTAATCGGCGTCGAGGATCGGGTTGTCGGACTCTTCCGTCACCCAGCCGGACGCGCCGATGGTTGAGAGCAGCAGATCGCCAATGGAGATGATTTCTCGCGGTTGCGCCATCAGGCCCGCGCCCCTGCCAGATTGCCCGCGCCGATGCGCCGATCAATCACGCGGGCATTGCCTGCCCCCACCATTTGCTGAATCTCCGCCCAGGCGCCCTTGCCGACGAACGCGCCGCGCTCGATCACGAACGTCGTGCCGCCCGCCGCTGTGCCGCGCCCGTTCGCCGCATTCGTCCGGCCACCAGGGAGGCCAGACGGAACTACCGGCGTCATGCCCGAGAGCGTGCGCGTGACATCCTTCCAGCCGGTTTCGAGTCCTTCCTGATAGCCCATCATGGTCAGGATGCCGTTCTCAATCAGCATCTTGCGGTCCCGCTCGGGCGGTCCCTTCCAATCGGCCGGATTGAGACCGGAGAGAAAGTCGGTAACTTCGTTCCAGCCTGCCGCGATGCCGTCCTTGAGGCCGTACATCAGCGACCAACCGGCGTTCCAGAGCGCCGAACTCAGGTCGCCTACCGCCCCCACGGCCGCGCCAGGAATACCCGCGAGGAATGGCACGACCGAGCCGTCCCAGGCGCTGAGCGCGCCGTTGTAGAGCCCACCCAGCAATTCAATGCCTTTGAGCAGGAGCGTCGCGGTCACGTCGCCAATGGCGTCGGTGGCGTTGGTTGGGAGGTCCGTGAGCCACGGTTTGACCGAGCCCTCCCAGCCCCCGGTGATGCCGGAGAGGAAGCCGGTCATCAGCGCGATCCCAGCCTCCAACAGCCAGACGTGGATATTGACCCAGGCCGTGAGCAGCATGATCGGCAATTCGACGGCCAGGAACGTCACCACCGTGACACCATGCTCCTTGATGCCGTCGAGTAGGCCCGTCATCAGGGCAACGCCCGCCGTCTTTGCGGCTTCGCCCAGCGTGGCGCCGATGGACTCGAAGTCGATCCCTGCGAGCGCATCGCCAATCGCCGTAAAGACGCCACTGATGCCGCCCTCATCGAACGCAGCCTTGAGGCTGTTGAACGCATCTGTCACCCCACGGACAGCCGCGTTGACGCCATCCGCGAAGCCGAGGAAGTTGGTCTGATAGGCGATGAACAGCGCGGCCATCCCTGCCACGACCAGGCCAATCGGCCCGGTCAGGATCGTGAACGCCGCGCCCAGCGCCGGCAGCGCCATCGAGATGGCGCCGAATGCCATGAGGAGCGGCCCCGCTGCCGCCGCCACGCCCGCGATCACGAGCACGACGTTTTGCATCGTCGGGCTGAGCCCCTGGAACGCCCCAATCGCGTCGTTGACCCAGCCGAGCAGTTGGATCGCGGCCGGCAGCAGTTGCGCGCCGATGGTTGCCGCCGCGTCCTGAAACTGCGCCTGGAGAATCCGCATCTGGTTCGCGGCGCCGTCCGACGTGCGCGCGAAGTCACCCTGGGCTAGCGCGGTCTCTTTCGTAATGAGGCTCATCACCGCCGCCGCTTTCGCGGAATCGGTCATGGCCCCTACGCCATCCCACAGGCCCAGCGACAACGCTTCGGCCTCGATCTTCGCCTGGTTGAGATTGACGCCGAACTGCCGGAGCGGTTCCATCTCGCCCACAAGCGCGGAGCGGATCGCCTCAAATGCCTGTTCGGGGCTCGTGTTGTTGAATGACGCCATGTCGGCCGACAGCTGCACGATGCCCGTGCTCATGTTGGCGGCTTCGTCGGTCGTGAAGCCCATATTGACCAGCATGTTGCCGAGCGTGCTGGAATACTCGAGTGCGGCTGATTGCGCGATGCCCATATTCGTTGCGGCCGTCGTGGACCAGGCGACGACCGCCGCGCCGGCGTCACCGAAGACGACCGTGGTTTTATTGATCGCCTCTTCCGTGTCCGACGCGGCCTTGACCGCGCCGACGCCCATTGCCAACACGGGCAATGTCACGCCAGCGGTTAACATGCCCCCGTAGCGCGTGGCGTTCGACGCGAACCCGCTGACCGAGCCATCGACTTTCTGTACATCACCCGTGACGTCCGCCACGCCGTCCGAGCGAAACTTGACGACGAGATCGGCTACCTCCATGATGCGCTCCGATCCATGAAGGGAGACTCGCCATGTTGACCCGTCGTGCTGCGCTGTTCGGTGCCGTCGCCGCGTTGCCGCTTCTGCCCGCTGCCGCGCAAGACAATCACGGCGCGGTCGTGTGGGCATACATCGAGCGTGTGCTGAACGACCATGATCTCGCGGCCATCGACACGCTGATTGCCCCGGACTACGTGTCGCACGGACAGGATCATGCGCCCGGCCGCGATGCCCTCAAACTGCGGCGCGAGCTCGCGGATGCGCAGATCGCGCAATTGGTGCCAGACGCGGCGTGGCGCGTGGATGCGCTGGTCGCCGAAGGCGCGCACGTCGCCGTGCGCATGGCCCTGACCGGCACGAGCGCAGCCGGCCGCGTGGTCGAGATCCCGGCGATGGCGTTCTACCGCGTGGCAGACAGGCTGATTGCCGAGGAATGGGCCATCGTGGATGCGGAGACGGCTGCGCGGCAGTTGACCTAACCGCGCGATGCTTTCGCCTGCGCCCGTTTCATCAGTTCGTGCTCGGCCTCGTTCTCGGCCGACTCTGCGGTCAGCATCCAATCGCGCACAATCGGGGACCACGGTATGCCGTAGGCCGTGCAGAAATCCACGCCCGCATATCGGCACGCCCGGATCGCCGGATACCACGACGGCGGAGCCGCGCCGGCCATCGACGGCGCAACCAGCCACCGTCTTAGCCTTTTTTTGCCGTGACATCCACGAAGTCGGCATTGAGTCCGTCCACGATCTTTTTCGCAATCGGGAACCCGATCGCATTGATGTTCTCTGGCGTGACCGGAAACGGCTCCCCGCCCGCGGTCAGGTCCCAGCGCACGAGAATCGAGGCCAGGAACTCCGCCGCGCCTTTGACGAACTCCCCCGCCCGGTTGGCCGCCGTCAGCGCCGCCTCTGCCTCGACGGTGTACTTGTCCGGCTGATAGACGGCCGTGATCGTGTCGGTTGGCTCCGGCCCGATCTGCACCGTCACCGTGCGCTGATTGCGGTTCACCAGGTCATACAGGTCTACTGGCATCCGTGATGCTCTCCTTCAGTTAGGCGATGCTGCTGATGTTGTTCCGCACGTCGAAACTCAGCGCCTTGCCCCACGTCGCGTCGTACTGAATCTCGCCTTCGAACTTGGCGCCGTACACGCCGTCGATGTCCTCCATCTGGCCGATGCTGGTCAGGAGCAGACAGAAGTCGTATTGCGCCAGGTAGGTGGACGCGCCCAGCGTCGGGCCGGTGCATTTGACGCGGACGAAGATTTTGGTGCCCGCCCGGAGTTGGGTGAGGTAGCCCATGCCGGTCGAATCCGCCTCGACCTTGAAGCGGAACGTGGCATCCGGCGGCAGATCGACGTGCGCGGCCCAGGACGGTTCGCTCGTATTCCCCGGCCACACCGGGCCGTACATGCCAGTGATGGACCAGCCCCACTCGAACACGCGGGTGAGTTTGGTCGAGCCGATGCCCGAGCCGGTCGTGTCGACGTAGAAGTCCCAATCTTTGCCAGAGATCGGCTGCAAGGCCACCTGCGAGAGCGCGGCGCCCGGCGTGGTCTGCGTCATCGTGTAGGCCGGCGTCGAGCCGGTCAGGAGCGCCCCATCGACCACGATCAGCGGCACGTTCGCGCTGGCGTACTGATCGTTGAACGTGAACGTGACCGGCGTGCCCGGCAGTGCCCCGCCGCCCAGCGTCACATCGCCCGTATCGAGGTTCGGCAGGGCCAGGAGCGCGGCCAGGATGGTGGCATTGTTCGCGTCATAGGCCAGCGCGCTTGTGGTCTCGCCCATGAACGAGAGGGTGTAGGTGCCGCCCGAGACGGTGCCCGATGCGGTCAACGTCTGCACTTCGTTCGTGCCGACCGTGAGCGTGATCCCGTCGGTGACTTCCTGCCCGATCATCTTGCCGGAGAGCGACACGCCATCCCGGCTGCCGGTCATCTCAATGTCCGTGACCAGGCCGTAGGGGAATTCCATCGCCCGGACCCATGATCCCTGCTCGACGGTAAACGTCTTGGGGTTGAGGCCGGTGAAGTTGAGCAGGTCCCACTCGTGCAGGTAGACGCCGGAGGATGGATTGCTGATCGACGGCGGGCCGAACAGCGAGGCCAGGAGGTAGGACTGATCGGTGTACTGCGCCGGGTCCTGCTCGACGTCGGCTTCGGCCCAATCCTTGTTCTCGACGCCGGTCGTGCCGAACCGGCTGCCTTTGGCCCGGTACGTTTTCACGTCGGTCATGATGGATGGGCGGATACTGGTGCCGAGCAGCTGCTTGGTGGCCGGAACAGCGGTGCCCCGCGTCGCTTCCGGCCCGATCTGCGTGATTTCAAAGACTTCCGCGCGCTCGGACATGCCTGTGCCCTTTCTCAACGGGTTCAGGCGTTCGCGGACGCACGGACCACTGGTCTAGGCTTTGATTGTCACCACGTTACCGCAACGTGGGCATTTGACGCGAATCTCTCCCTGTGTGACCGAGACGGCCTCGGCTAACTTCTTGCCGCATCGGGGCGTCGGGCATCGGAGGTCCGTGACCTTCACTGATGCCATCACGCCACCGCGACGGCTAACTCGAACTCCCCGCCCAAATGCTGGAAGTTCCGGTTGTTCTCCTGCGTCACCATGCGGAACGGCCGTTTGCGCACGCAGTAATCGACCCGCGCATCCGGCGTGGCGCCGTGCGTCGCATGGAGCACGGTCATCATCCGATCCACCAGCGTTTGCAGCGATGTGGCGCTATCCCCTTCGGTGATCGCCTTGACCAGATAGACCATCCGGCTCCAGATGATGTGACTCGCGTTGCCGTGCGTGTCATCGAGGCTGGCGAGCTTCTGGAAGACGATCAACGGGTAGGTCGTGACCGTGGCGGGGGCGACGTGCGAATAGACCCGGTTGCCGACGATGCCCGCGATGGTCGCGTCCGTCGTCAGGTTGAGGTACAGGTACCGCTCGGCCCTGGTCTCCGGCGCGATCACGCTCATGCCAGGCTCCGTTCCAGATCGCGGAACCGCTGCGGGA
This sequence comes from uncultured Mycobacterium sp., assembly GCA_964598975.1. Classification (GTDB taxonomy): domain Bacteria; phylum Actinomycetota; class Actinomycetes; order Mycobacteriales; family Mycobacteriaceae; genus Mycobacterium. The sequence goes on from CAZRFC010000016.1 coordinate 8,493, forward strand.
ATTCCTGCCGCGCCGTCTCGACCATATCGGAGAAGTAGGGCCGGCCGGTGATGTAGCGCGTCCCAAAATTCTGGTAGGCGCTGTACTCGGCCGGACTCGCCACCATGCCCTGCGCCTGCCCGGTCGATTGACTGAAGATGCTTCCGAGCAGGTTGCCGGTGTCGATCACGTCGTACTTGACGACGTTCTCTTTCGCGTCACTTTCCGACTGCAGCAGTTGCGCCCGGACGATGCGGTCAACCTCGGCCGGGAAGCGGCGCATCACCTGTGGGCATTTGTTGCTGCGGACGATCACCTGGACGGCCATCACGCCACCCGCTTGCCGTAGATCCGCGTGGCCGTCCGCCACGACTGGTCGGGATTCGCGTGCACGACCTCGTAGACCGCGCTGGTGGTGCCGTCGATCACCCGGCTCGTCACCGCGACGGATGTGCCGTGCGGCAGCGTGATCGTGGCGTCGATGTCCACCCCGAGCCGTTCCGCGATAATCCGATCCCGGCCGGTCGGCGTGGCTATCCGGCAGGCGACCGTCGCATCCGCCGTGCCCTCCGTCGAGAACCCGCCCGCGCTATCAGACGCCCCCAGCGTGACCGTGCGCAGCGTGCAGGTCCGGTCAAGCGACGATGTCGCCTGCGCCCGCATTTGGGTGAGTTGGTCAGTCGTCAAGAGGCTCATGCTTCGTGCCGGTCTTGATGGTCACGGTCTTGCCGTCCGCCGCGCTCTCGGTCCAACCCTTCGCCTTGGGCGCGGCCTTCTTTTCAGAGAGGTCCGGCCGCTCGCGCCCGCGCGGTTGCGGGTCCACGATCGCGAACCCCTGGTGCATGTACTGCTCGCGGTAGACATCCGCCGAGTCGAGCTCGTAGGTCCGCCCGTCCGCGTGCCGAATCAGGAAGCTCATCCGTTCACCGCCAGACTGTTGATGTCGTCCCACTGCTCCAGCCGAGCCGTACGCCCGGTGAGCCGGAACGATCCCGCGCTCCCGGCCTTGCGCCGGTACTCGTTCACCATCGCCATGATGTCGGCCCGCCGCCGGGACGGGTCGAACGACGCGCCATCGGCGCTGAACGTCTCCCCCGCCGTGAGCTTGGCGTACTTGCGCAGCCAGCCCTCCAGCGCCGCCCGGTCGATCCCACCGTTGCTGTAGGTCGGGGTCCATGCCGCCGTCGCCTCCGTGGTCCACGTCACCGTGCCGTCGCTGGTCGTTGCCGCCAACGTCGTGCTAAACGACGGAGCGCTCGATCCCGAGACGCCCGCCGTGGTGACGATGTAGACGTAGCCGTTGCGCGTGGCCGGCACGACGCGCTCGTTCAGCGCGTAGGCGGTCGCGGCGGCCCACACCGGCCAGGCGTCCGGCTCGTTGCCGTCCTCATCGGCAATCGCCGCGTAGCGCAGCAATCGCGTCAGTTCCGGGGTGGTCAGGATCGGCGCCACCGATGCCTGCGTCCGGTCGGACAACTCGTCAAGGGCCTGACTGTGGGTGTAGCCCGCCGCGATCACCATGCTATGAGGTCCTGGTGAGCCACTGGACGATCAACTCGCCTTCGAGGCCGGTGGTATCGCCGGACGCCTCGGAGGCCGTCAGGTACTCCGTCGCGCCCCAGAGCTTCACCGCGAGGCCGTTGGACCCGCCGTGCTCGATGTTGTCGTAGACGCCCGCCGTCGCGCCTGAGAGCCCGTCGACCAGCGTGTCATTGAGCGTCGTGCCGTTCGCCGCGATACCGATGTCGAGCGTGGACGCGCCCGTGCTGCCGGTAGTGATGTTGACGATGCAGCGGGTAATGATGACCGCCTCACCCGTGGGATTGAGCACCGCCGCGAGATCGCCCGCCGCCGCCCCCGTGTCCGCCAGGGCGATCCGAAAGCCACCCTGTTCGTAATTGCCGCTCGTTGCCATAGATCACGCTCCTAGACGTACTTGTAGCCAATCGTCAGGGCGGCGTGCCCTGTCGTGTAGGCCGCGGAAAAGTCGATGCCGATGCGGTCGCCCGCCGCGAGAATCAGGTCCGCCGTCGTCGCGGTGAGCGTGATGCTCTGATTCGTGTAGGCGCCGGTATTGAGGTTGATCGCGTTCGCGGTGTGCATCGGCGTGGTGCCGTTGGCCGGCGCGTTGGTGCCTGTCGCCTTGACGACCGTGGCCGTGAGCGCCCCGCCTTGCAGCGTGCTCGGCACCACGTCGATCGACACGACTTGCAGCGCCCGCTTCGCCACCACGAGGTCATATTCCGTGACCGTGGCGAACGGCTTGAGTTGGAAATTCCAGTACATGATCGTGGGGACGATCACGCTGTTGACCAGCAACTTGTCCGCGTCGGCAATGACCAGCGTGTCGCCGGTCGCCAGCGTGAGCCTGTTCGTGCTGTGCGTCAGCACGGCCGGGTCCGACGTGCCGAAGGTCAGCACCGCTCCGGTCGAGCTCAGGGTGATGTCGTCACCAACGGTCAGATCGTCCGTGACCTCGAAATCCGTGGTGGTCGTGAATCCGCGTGGATACCAGCTCATCGGAAGTCCTGCTCCTCGTCGTCGTCGTTCCCCCACTCCTCAAGGCGGGCCAGGATCAGCGGCTTCCAGCCATCACGGACGACTTTCGCCGCCGCCGCGCTGCCGGTGAGCGCCTGGTTCCGGGCCTTCCGGGCGGCTGCTTGTCGCGCCTGTTGCTGGCGAAACAGCAGCGCCCGCGCCTCTTCGTCAGGGCGAACCATCGACGCTTCCGCTTAGGCCAGAAGGGCCGCGAACGGGAGCCGGGTGGCGTCCGTCTGATTGACGCGGTTCAGCGGGTTCGGCAGCGCCCAGGCGACGCGCATGACGGCGCGGAGCGCAACCATGTCCTGCTGGAAGAGGTTGTATTCGATGCCGCCGCCGGCGTTCTGGATCGTGGCCTCGGAGGCGATCTTGTAGGTGATGTCCTGCCGCATGGCGTAGATCAGCTGGTTCCAGTCGCCGGAGATCATCCGGACGGTGGACGCCAGCGCCCCGTTGCGGGCAAACAGGAGTGGTTCGCCGTCAAGCGAGTAGGATGCGTTCGCCTTCATGTCGGACATGAAGATCGGCACGCCGTCCGCCGAGCGCAGCCCCCGCAGCTTGGAGCGCATCACCGGCTGCGCAATCGAGCCGTTGACCATGAAGCCGTCTTGCTCGACCAGCGCGAACACGGAATCCTCGTCGCCGGTGCCCCGGCCCAGGATCGCGTCGAACAGATCGGGGTAGGCCGCGGTATCCTCGTCAACCGTGTGCGACGCCGCCGTGATCTGCGTCATGATGTCGTTGGGCCACGCATCCGGCTTGTTTGTGCCGTGGAGCACGGCCGCGTCGAAGGCGACGCCCATCGCTTCGACCAGGAGCGGGCGAATCTGCCCCCAAATGTCGTAGTCGTTATCGTCAAGCACCGCCTCGGGAATCGGCACGATCACGGCCAGTTCCTCAGCGTTCAGGTAGACGTTCTCCCAGCTGACGTTCGTGGTCTGCTTGAGGCCCGTATCGCCGTTGACGAAGTAGGCCGTGGGGAGGGAGGCCAGCACCGGCAGGCGGCGCTGCTTGCGGCTCATGTTCGGCGCGCGGCGCGCGAGTTGCATCACCATCGAGGATTCGGCCACGGACTGGATGATCTCGCTGGCCGCATCCTCGGGGATCAGCGCGGCTGCCCCGGTTCGGTCAATCACTGCCATGGTTGGTCCTTTACGTCACTCCGGCTGCCTGCCGGATGCGAGCATTCATGTCGTCGTGCTTGGGTTTGCCACTGGTGCCGCTGCCCCCGTCGGCCTTCCCGGCCGGCGCCTTGAACAGATGCGGCGTGGTGGCTTTCAGATCGTCAATCAGGTCCTTGACGTTGACCGCGCGCCCCTCGTCGTATTCGAGGTCGGCACGGATCACGCGATAGACCAGATCAGCGTCCGGCGCCCCGGCCTTCCGCGCCGCCTCCCGTACCGCGTCCTTCGCATCACGCTCCTGGATCGCGCGGGATTTCGCGGCGTTGTCGTCTTCGAGCTCCTTCAGCCGGGCCGCGATCTTCTCGGCCTCGGTCTTGCCGGAGTCCTCGATGGCCTTCAGGCGCTTTTCGAGGTCCTTGCGGGTCTTTTCCTCAGTGCGGCGAGCCTCACGCTCGGCCTGCAACGCGGATTTGAGCCCCGCTACGTCCTCAGTCGTGTTGTCCTCGGGATTCGGATTCGGGTCGTCGTTCGGTTCAGCCATCCCGGCAGTCCCCTCAAACCGGCATCACGCCGGACAACAAAAAACGGCGGCAGGGGCGCCGCCGCTGTTGCCGCGTGCGCGTCCCTGGCCGCCGTAGCCGCCGTGTTCAGTTAGGCGTAGTCTAGCCTATTCTGGCGTTACGTCAATCGCCGGCTTCGGCGTCCATTGCACGCATCCGAAATCACAGCGCGTGCGCAAGACCGCCGCATAGCCCTCAATGCCATGCGCCCACGCCTTCGTCCGTTCCTCAATCGGATGCCAGCCGTCAGCACCGGCCGCAATATCACACAGACCCCAGTTCTTTTGTGGCGTCATCGACGCATCCCACCATTTACAGGTCACACAATGCCGGCACATCATCGAAGCCCCCGCAATTCCGGCCATCGCTTGCACGCCAGCGACCAAAAGAGCTTCGCCGCCTGCCGCGCAGCGTAGAGCACGTACGGCACGTCGGCAAGGTGCCGCTCGGCCTCCTGGTCGTTGCGGACCACGACGATGATCTCCGGGCTCGTCACTCGCTCACCGCCTCCACCGTGACCTCGCGGCCCTCGTCGTCAATGACCGCCTCCCGCGTCCGCCCCTGCTGTTTCCGGTCAGGGATCGTGCGTTTCGTGCCCCGTGCGTCCCGCGCCTGTTCCGCCGCCCGCTGGGTCACTTCCTGCCGGACCAGCCGCCGCACGCCCGGCGAGGTTTCAACCATCACCTCGTAGATCATGCGTCACCGTCCCTCTCAATAAACTCATTTTCGGGGCGCGTGGCCCCAGCAGAATTTCCGTACTTCCCCATCTACGATGCGACTTACTTGCCCCCAATTGCGGCAGCGAGTCCCGGTCCTTGTTGTTCCCACGCATCGATGAGATTCATTCGGAAGCTTCGCTGGACGTTCGTGCGGCTCCTGGGCCATGCGATTCAGTGGCCTTCGTAATCGCCGTTCAACTAAGTTGTATAACTGACGAACTCGCTCCCTTGTCACGCCAAATTCATTCGCAATATCTGGAAACGTTCTCCCGCGCTGTCGCTCCTGATACACTCGCCAGTTACGCTCGCTTATGTCGCGTGGACGTTCGTTCATGCCGCCCGCCTTTCACGTTTCGCCGCCTGTCGCCGTGCCCAGCCGATCCCGCCGTCCCGTGTCGAGTCGCCCCACGTCGGCGAGTGATCGACCCGCACGAAATCGGACAGCTGCACCTCACCGGCCCGCCATGCCGCGCCGCCCTGCTTGCCGAGGATGCCGTCCTGTACGTCCGCATCCTGCCGCCGGAGCCATTCGTCGCCGCTCTCAACCGGATCGCGCGGCATGGCGTACTCGTCTTTGAGCACCGGGCGCGGCGAACACCGGCAATTGACGTGGCTGGGAAAGAACGTCACCGACAGCGGGTATTCCTGTCCGTCTTGGGCCAAACATGCGGCGCACGTGCGCGTCTGCTTTGCCGCCGTCCATTTCCATCCTTTGAGAATGTCGCTGTTCCGTTCGTATCGCATCAGCGCCGATGATCGATAACTATTCAGCATTTGCGTTCTGGCGATGGTCAGCGCCCGGTTGCGCGTCATCTCAGTTGCAGTTTCCAGCGCATCCGCTACCAGCCTCGGGCTCTGCCCCAGAGCCATGCCGGACGTGATCGCGCGGCGCATCGCTGTCGCCGCGTCGTCGCCAAACGAGTCAAGCAGTTTGCCTACCGGCGAATCCGGCGCGAGTGTCCCGACCGCATCTCGCACCGCGTCGAACGGGACCGCTGCGAACGATCCGGTGATGACCGATGGATCGCGCACCGATGCCTGCATCAGGTCAAAGGCAAGTTGCTGCCCCTTGCCAATCGCGACATCCTGTCCGGCGCGCACCGCCGAGCCCGTGGCGGTTGCCAGATTCGCCATTTCTGCGCGCAATTGCGATTCCAGCATTTTGTAGCGTTCCAGTTGGAACACTGATGCACGAACGCGACGCCCGTCGATCACCATATCGAGCGGGGATTCGTCACGGGAGAGCATTTCCCATTGCGCCAGTTCGGCCATCGGCGCCAGCCGTTCGAGCGCATGTTTGTACACGTTGAGCAGGCGTAGCGCCGTCTCCCGGTCTTTCGCCAGGATCGCCGCCCGGTGCCGGGCCAATGCCCGCTCCAGTTCGGACGACACTAGCGCAACCGTTCGGTTAGGGTCAGGTCGCCGGCCGCGAGCGTGACGACATGGCTGTTACTGAGCGTGGCGATCACCTGATAGGTCCACTCGCCGGCAGGCTCGGACGCGGTGTCAGCGGGCACGAGCTCCACGCGCACTTTCTTCGTCGCCCCGGTCGCCGTGATGACGGAGCCCGTCGCGGTGATCGTGTGCCCCTGCTTCTGGACGTGCCGGGCGATGAAGCTAATCGTGGCGCTGGTCAGCGTGGGCCAGGTGTCCGATGACGTGGTGGACCATTCGAGCGAGCGCGATTCGTCGTCGTCGTAATGGTCCGCCTGGTAGAGCGTGACATCGCCCGCGCTGCTCACCGGATCGGTGGTGGTGATCGTCGCGGCCGTGATCTCGGAGACGATATCGGCTGAAACCGGCACATCGAAGGCAAACGTCTGGTCCGGCGTGCCGTTGTAGTCCACGATGCCGGCGTAGGTGCCCTCCACGGCGGGGCTGATCGTGGCCGAGTAGAGCCCGTTGGCGACGTGCGCCCACGCGGAGAGGGTTGGCGTCGTCGTCACCCCCGCCGGGGTCGTGTGCCGGAACGTGTCGGTAAAATCGCCGTCCACCGCCGTTGTGATGGCCGCGCCCGCCGAGTCCCGCAGCGGAATGTAGAGCGTGATCGTGTCGCCCGCGACGGCCATCAGTAGAGCTCCTTCCAGGCGTAGGTGCCGGCGGCTTCCCTGATGCACTTGGCGACCGAATCGTCCGCCGCCGCCTTTTGCAGATGTGAGGTCAGCCCGCGCCATTCCACCGCCGCCGTGGGCCGCACGAACCCCGTTTCCGCGTGCCGGATCACGGAGCCGTCGCGGAACGTGCCGCCGTTGTTGCGGATGATGTTGGCGACGCTCGTGTCGTACCAGTTGCCCGGCCCCAGATAGAAATCCTGCCCGCCCGTGTAGGCGGTCCCGTTCTGCGCCAGCAGACGAATGCCCGCGAATGACCACGAGCCCTTGATCGTGCAGAGGTCCATCGAACAGCGGGACCCGCCGATGGCGAACGCGACGGCCGGGCTGTAGCCGCTCGTGCCGTCCGCCTCCGCTTGCACCTGACTGAAGCTGACATCGTTGCGGTAGCAGTTGATGCCGACCTGCGTGCCCGCGCTCGCATCGGCCGCGCCCGGTGTCAGGACGTGCCCGCCCGTCACGGTGATGTCATCGGCGGGGTCGTAGACGCCCTCGCCGGAAGCAAGCCCGATTTGCAGGCCCACTTCGGACGGCCACAGGACCGCGAAGTTGGTCAGACTGGTGTGCCCCGCGCCCGTCGAGATGATGATGCCCGTGCCGGCGATGGAGTTCTTGATGCCCTTGACGATGGTGATGTTCGAGATGCGCACGCTGCCGGGCTTGAGCGCCGAGCCGGGATTGGCGAAGTTGTTGACCGCGAGCCCCGCGCCCGTGTAGTCCGTGACCCGCACGTTGTCGATGATGCCGTGCCGGACGGCGATCTCCAGCCCTTCCGCGCCGATGCCGTCGCCGTCGCCGGTAATGTCCTGAAACGTGCCCCGGAACACATTGGCGTTCAGGCCGTTGTAACACCGTTTCAGTTTGATATTCCGCATCGTCCAGGCGCGGTCATAGCCGGTCGTATGGACCGTGTGTCCCCACATATCTTGAAAGACGATGTTCTCGAAGATCCAATCCTCCGAGCCCGAGCGCGAGCCGTGAATATCGTCGTCGGGATCGCTCCAATCCTGCGTCATCGAGGTATCGCCCAGGCCGCCGTAGGAGCCGACGAACGGCGCGGACTTGGCGTTGTAATAGGTTGAGCCGGTGCGCTCCCCGATGGCCGTGAAATCGCGGAACTCGACGCCGGCTGCGTAACTGGCATCCGAGAAGCTGGGCGAGTTGGGATTGTCCGTGCCGAAGACAAACAAGTTCGTGCCCGGATCGCCGGCCGGATCGGTGTAGCCGGAGAGTTGGAAGATCGTCTTGCCCGGCCCGCTGCCGATGATGCCGAGCCCCGGCACGACGGGGATACGGTTGGCCGCGCCCACCGCGCGGGTCATCGGATAGGTGCCGGGCGGGAACCAGATGCGCGGCCGGTTGGCAACGTAGTCGTTGGCAATCTCACGCAGCGCCGGCAGGATGTCAGCGGACACCGGGTCGTACTGGCTGAACGTATGGATGTTCCGCCCGCCCGGCGTCGGCGCGAACCGCAGCGAAATCGGGCTGTCGTTGGTATAGACGAGCGCGTCGCCCTCGTTGCCAGACGGCAGCGGCGGGCGGACGGGCGTGCCAACGGTGTTCGTCATCGGTCATCCTCCGCGACGGTCTGGATCGGCCGGCCCGGCAGGTATTGCCATGGAAAGGAGACGTTGACGGTCATGGCGTGTTCCTAGACGCCATCGCGGGCACCTCCGACATCGGTGTTGTTGGTCGCCACATCGCCGCCGTCGCTGCCCCAGCTCCCGGCCAGCGTGCCGTGCCAGGCGGTCACGGTCCCGGCCACGACGTTATCCGCGATGGTGGTTTGGCCGAGCAGGTTGTGCGGCGTCGGCTGGGCCACGCCCGTACTGCCGCCGTTGTGCCGGACAAACTGGGGGAAATCCGCCCCGTTCGGCGCGGTCACGCCCCGCACGACGTTGTAGAGATGGTGGTAGCGGTGGCCCTTGTTTTTGAGCGCGTCCCGCGATCCGCGACCGACAAACTCGATGAACGCGACATTGCCGTTGCCGTTGAGCACGTTCGGCGCAAGCACGGCGTTGCTGAACCCGGTGAACTGGATGAACGGACTCGATGCCGTCGTCAGGATGTCCCCGCCGATGACGAAGCAGAAGCGGCAGTTACGCTGCTGGTGATCGAGGCTGAGGCCGATCCCGCCATCGGTCGAGTTATCCCAGTCGCCGGTATAGTCATCGTTCGTGAGGAAGAGGACGAGGCCCTGGCGGTAGCGCCCGGTCATGTCACAGTTGATCGTGCCGGACCCGCGCGCGCCATCCAGGAAGAAGCACCACGGATAGCCCACATCGGTGTCGCCGTTGAAGACGCAATCGCGGGCGATGATGTTCGTCAGGCCGGAGTTGCCAGAAATGAACCCGTCGTGATGGGTGTTGATCCCCGGCGTGACCGGGACGACCTCGACCTCCCCCGTCGTGTCCGGGTTAGCCGGGTCGGCGCCCATCTGGTAGCCCGAGAAGGTGCAGGTCTCGAACAGCACGTCACGCACGTTGCGCAGAAAGACCGGCATGTTGACTGCGCGGTGGTCGTGCTTCCACCCACCGGAGCCATTGCCATACCAGTTGTAATAGAGCAGATCGCCGTCACTCTCGAAATCAATCTGCTGGAACAGGAAATCGCGCTTCGGGTTCTCCCAGGCAAGGAACGCGGCGTCGTGGTTGGGGTCGGCGGGCGTACCAAGCCGAACGTTGAAGCCATTGTGATAGTCCCCGTCGATCACCGCCCCGTCGTAGGCGAGTGCCTGGGCGCTGCCGAAGATTTCGACGCGCCGCATCGCCGCTTTATTGGCCGGATTGTCGGAGATGATGTGGATGCGCTCACGGCCCACCATGCGGATCGTGCCCTCGTAGGTTCCGCCCGCCGCCAGGCGGAGCGTCGTGCCGTCCGGCACCGCGTCGATGGCATCCTGGAGATCGTCGTTGGTCGTGACCATCTGCACGTCCGGATGCAGGAGAATGGCCGCGCGGTAGTTCGGGCTGGCGGACTTGCCCGGAATCTGCTCGACCGCCCAATGGGTGGAGAGCCACGTTTCGACATCGACGCCGAGGTCCGGGTCCGTCATCGGGACACCGTACGCCGGATCGTGCCGAAAGATCGCACCATCGAGCGCGGGCAGGCTCACCGTCGCCGGCAGCCAATACTCCTCGCCGGTCTCCATGTTGACGAGTTTGCCGTCGAGCGTGGCGCTACTGATGGTGACGCTTTCGGTGGTCGTGGCGTGGTTGCAGACGACGCAGGAATACTCGTCACGATTGGCGTCGTAGAGCGTGGCGACATAGGCGCTTGCGTAGTTCTCGGTGGCCGGGGATGCGTAGGTGGCACCACCGCCCGAGGTCGTGAACAACTCGGTGATCGTGCCGTTGACCTTGTATTTCTTGGAACGGAGCAACACCCGGCGAATCTCCGGCGTGATTCGATGGGCCATCTCCGAGGCGACGGTCATATCCGCCGCGCGGCTCGGATTGCAGAGTCCGTCCCATTGGCCGGATTGCTCCGACCAGGCGAACCAGAACAACCCCTTGAAGCCCTCGCCAATCGCCACCCAGACCTGCTTGCGCAGCTCGCGCGAGGTCGGATAGCGCAGCCGGGACGATGGCGGTTCGCCCGTGGTCGTATCATGCGCTTGCAGCATCAGCCAGGCGGGCACATCGTCCGGGTGATCGGTCAGTGCCCAGCGCAGCCGGTCCACCCAATCGCCATCGCCGTAGATGGAAAAGGTCGAGCGATGGAAGTCGCCCTCTGCGGTCGGCGTGACGCTGCCGTCCGCGTGGTGGCCGCACGGATAGTGATAGGTCAGGAGCAGATGCAGATCGTCGCCCAGGTCCGCTTCCGGCGCGCCGCTGGGCCACATGCAGGCGGTGGGGATGCCGGTGGCGTTCTGCATGGCCCGCACCGCCAGCACGGAACGCATGTCCGGCGCGGCGTCATCCCGGAGGTTGAACGCCAGGACGGACGGATGATCCTCGTAGATTGGCGCGTAGTTCGCCGCAATCGCGTCTGCCGCCGCCTGGGTGTGAAATTCGGGGTCGTAGGCGGTGTGAAACCAGCCGTTGTCCCAGCCGGAATCGTTCTCCACGAGCGGCTTGCTCATCGGCGCGCAAAGTTGCCACACCTTGCCGCCCTTGACTTCCGCCTCAATCGTGCCGGAGAGATCGGCCAACGTCTCCTGGCTGTACGGCTGTTGATTCGTCCATCCGATGTACTGGAGGCCGGTGGCTTTGACGCCCACGTCCGGGTGCCGGACCATGCCCTTGACGCCCAGCGCGGTGTTGATGTTGAGCGGCGTGGCGATGCCGTCCACGGCGCGCACGGTGCATTGCTGGCCCGCGTCGGCGAAGATGCCGAACGGGAAGTGCTTGCGATACTCCTGCGAGACCACTAGGACGCCCCGCTCGGCTTGATGCCGATGAGTTGCGCGCCCCAGGACGCGGCACTGCTGATCGTTGCCGTCTTATTGCCGGACGCGCCCTTGGATGCCTGCAAGCCGGAGAACCAGGCTAGGTTAGCCGCGTCGTCAAAGTCTTCGGTCAGCGTGGACGCGGTGTAGTTGCGGTTGCCGGAGGTCGAGGAGACCATGATGAGATAGGTGTTGTCGTACTGCGTGGTGAAGCCCGTCCCCGAGCTTGTGGTCGACACGCCGGTATTGCCGGTGTGGCTCGGGTCCACCGGATCGGCCTTGTGGCCGTCGATGATGGCGCCCATCGCGCCGCCAATCGCGGCGGACGGCGAGAGTCCGAAGGTGTAGGATGCGGGCTCGGCGCTGGCAACTTTCCAATAGGTCCGCTGCCGGGTCGTGCCTGCCGGGCTCGTCTCCCGGATGAACGTCCAGCCCGCCGGATCGGTCAGCGCGCTCGTGGTGTTGGCGATATAGATCACGCAGATCATCACGTCGCCGTTCTGGACGCCCGCCGGGGTCGTGATCGCCTTACTGGCGGTGGACGAGACCGCCGTGCCCGTCACGGCCCGAAGGCTTGGTGTGCCCAGGCGACGGCCCAGCACGGCGGAGCGGGTGGCGATAGCAGGAAGAATCGGCATCAGCGTCAGTCCCGGAGGAATCCGAAGCGGAACGTCAGGTCGGTGGTGGTGCCGTAGGTCGGGGTGCCGGTCACGACGACGATGGCGTAGAGGTGCTGGGCGCCGTTGGCCGCCACCGCGAGCCCGATATTGGTTTTGCTGACCATCTTCATCGCGTTGACGGTGATGTAATCGCCCGTGCCGATGGAGACTTTGCCGAGGAACTTGCCCTCGTCGGAGGCGTCCCAGGTCGGCGCGTTGTTGTCGGTGTAGGTGCCCGCCGGGTTGGCGTCGAAGAATATCACCTCCATCGCCGCGCCTTCGTTGTCGGCGTCAAAGAGGGTGAGCGAATGCAGCACGCCCGAGCCGGAGCTGATCCGCATGGCGTTGGTCAGGGTCAGCTCGCCGCCCACCACATCGCCCGCCGAGTAGGCCCCGGCGGTGATCGTGGGCACGACGGTGATGAGCGTCGTGTTGCCGCCCACCTCCCCGATGTGTTCGGTTCCTGCCGGAAGCGGGGCCACCACATCGACCTGCATCTCCGTGCCGCTGATCGCGTTGTCGATCAACTCCACGGCGGTCTCAATGGCGGTCAACAACACTTCGATGGCGGCAAGGTCGGTGACGGCGGGATCGTCGGAGGCGAGCGTCACCCGCTGCACAGCGGCGCTGACGGCGCCCGCGCCACCGACCGCATCGCTTGCGGACCCGTCCGCGCCGACGCTGAGCTTGACGCGCTGATGCAGCGCGCCGGAGATCAGATCAGCGGCGACGGTTGCCCCCGATCCAGGCGTAATGGCAACGTTGTCACTCATCTCAGACCTCCCACATCATCAGCAAGAGCAGGTGCTGGATCGTGCCCTCAGCGGGCGGCGCAGCGGCAGTCCCGCGTCCGAATAGCCCGAGGAGTTTCTTCATCACTTGGCCTCGATTCGTAGGTCAATCGTGCTGGCCGCGTAGGTGCCCACGACAACGAGCTTGGCCCGCACGCGATCCCCGATCACCCCGGAGAGCGTCGTATCGTCCGTCAGGCTGCCGTCCGTGGGCGTCGTGTTGTCGGTCAGATCGTCGGTCGCCAGGACCTTGTGCAACCGCGTTTCGTCGCTCGTGGCGAAGGCGAAGCACATGATGTCGATCCAGCTGGTGCCGGAATCGAGACTAGTCTGCACGTAGACCTTCGCCGTGGTGCCGCCCGAGCCGTAGTTGAAATAAGCCTGCGCGAGCAGATAGGCCGCGTCGTTGATCCGGATGGGATCGGTCGTCGTCGTGCCCGCGGCGGGAATGCTGTGCGTCTGATAGATCGGGTAGACCGCCATCAGTTGTCCTCTCCACCGGGCACCTGGCCGCGGTCAAACGATTGCGCGAACAACTCTTGCTGTTTCTGCGCCGCCGCCTCGTTGATCGCGCTGAACTCCGCGATCTCGCCCACGCTGTACCCGAGCTCGGCCCAGATCTGTTCGTCGGGGATGCCGAGCGCCTTCTTCATCGCCGCCTGTTGCAACATGTCGAGATCGGAGCGGGTTTCGGCGCTCTGCCAGATCGGCACGACCGCCGCGTCCTCCCCGGCGCCTTCCATGCGGAGCGCCAGGTTCATCGCCGCGCTGAGCGTGTCCCCGAACGCGGTCTGCCGGTCCAGCACTTTGGCGACGAACGGCCCCTCGGCGGTCTTGAGCGATTCGCCGGACGGCGGCGTGCCGGACATCGAGAGCCAATGCACCGGCACGAAACTGACCCGGCTGATCTTGAGATCCCAGGCATCCTGCACGTTGGTGAATTGCCCGAGGTCGGTGGGGTCGAACTGCCCAAACTTCGCCGCCTCGTCGCTGACGGCCCACAGGCGATCCACACCGGGCTTGAACGGCTCTTCTTCCTCGTTCGTCTGGTGGTTGATCGTCGGCGCGACGCCCACGGCGTACCGCTGCGGGTAGGCGGCGTATTCGCTGACCACGAGCATGTCGTTGATGTTCTTGTTGAGCGCGTCCTGGAGCGGGATCACATCGACTAACTCGGACGTACCGCATTGCCCGGTATCGGCGTTGTTGCCGAGGTGGAACACGGGCACCACGCCCCACGGGTTGTCCGTCTCTGCCTCCCCGTCGTCCGCGTAGGGAATGAGCACCTTCCACGTGCGCGGCATTTCCTGTGATTTGCTCTTGGTGATCCAGCGGGTGATGCCGTCCGGCTCGTAGACGGTAACGCGCCAATGCTCGCGGTACTCGCCCATGCTGACCGGCCAGGCTTTGACCGCGAAGAGCATCTGTTCCGGGCGTTCGTCGTCATAGACCGGATGAATCAGGTGGCCCCGGTTGATGTCGAGCCGGGCATTGCCCTCGTCATCCGGCCAGACGATCAGGTAGGCGTCACCGGAGCGCATCGCCTCGGCGAACAATTCGCCCTGGCGCTTCGGCATCCGGGTTCGCTCCCAGATGACCATCGCCGCGTTGCCGAGCACATCGTCCGGCGGTTCCTCGAGCAACCCGGTCTCTTTCGGCTTGACGCCCGGCGACTCCCAGCCCGTGACCTGGAGGCGGTTCGTGTAGGCGTCCACGACGGATCGCGCCCGGTTATAGGCCATGGTCCTGAACATGGACCCAAAGGCAGCTTGAAACGCATCGGTGGCAAATTGCAGCCGGTGGCGCCCGTCGTAATAGTCTCGATAGCGAGCGTAATCAGCTTGCCGGGACCGGAGGCATTCCAGGGCGCTTTCGATGTCGGCGGGTGCGATGGCGCTCACTGTGCGCCTCCTCGTACCGCCGATTGCTCACTTCGCGGCAAGCCCGACAGAGACGCTTGCCCTGCACGATGAGCGTGTTCTCCGCATCGAATGCATGACCGCGTTGGCAGTGCGTTCGCCGCGCATTGATCGCGGTTGGGGCATCGCCGCGCAGCACGTTGGCTTTGTGCGTTGTGGCGATGAGATGGTCCGGGTTGCAGCAACGACGATTGTTGCAACGATGGTCGATTTCCATGCCCTCGGGAATGTCCCCATGCCAAAGGCGATACGCAATCCGGTGAACATAGATGTCCGGACGCCATGACTTGCGCCGGCAGTGGCCGTATCCATTGGGTTGGATGTAGCGTTGCCACTCCCAGCAATCGCCCACAATCTCGATGCGATCGAGAAAGACGGCAACGTCGTCGGGAGCGAACTGCGAGGCGAATGGGGGGCGGGATAGAATAGCCACGCCTAACGACCTCCTGTGTCGTGCGGCCACGCGGGAGGGTGTTCGAGCACCGCTCCCGCATCTCTGCGAATTGCCTCAATTTTACCAAATTCTGCCCGCGCTCCGTCGCCATCAGCGGATCCCCCGGATGCGGTTCGACCGGCGCGGCGCCAATTCCGACACGGCGTAGACCGCGGCGTCCAAGATGTCCTCATGGATCACGGCCACCGGGAAGCTGCACATCTGGTCTTCGAGGTCCGCGAACGTGCCGACGTGATGCACCCGGCCCTGTTCGTAGAGCGCAACCACCGGCTCAGCCCGCACGGCTTTGCCCCGGCTGGCGTGGATCGTCAGCACGCGCAACGATTGCCGGACGGTGCGAATGGTGTGCTCCACCATCTCACCGCCCTGGTTGCGCTCCGCGATCACCGCGTCCGCATGGTGCTTGTCGTAGAGCTGCACGGCCCGGCGTGCCCATCCATCCGGCGAGAGGCGGACCTGTTCGGCGTGGAGCAGGTACACATGGTCATCGAACGCCACGCCCGCCACGACAAGGCCGGTGTAGTCCGCATCTTCCCCGTGCGTCGTCGCGGGGTCGATGGCGACGACGATACGCTTGAACTCCGGCGCGTCCCGAACGCGGGTCGCATCCAAGAGCGCCCGGCTCCAAAACGCGCCTTCCACGTCTTCGAGCAGGATGCCCTCGATCTCCTGCCGGCCGAGACGAGTGCCGCCATAGCGCCGCTCGATCTCGAGCAGGAACGACGGTGCGAGATTCGCGCGGTTGTCGAGCGTCGATCCGTGGGTGATGACAACGGTATTGGCGTCCTCTTTGGCTTGCTGGACCAGGTTGCGGACCAACTGCACCGGGCGCGGCGTGGTCGTGGCGATCTGTTGCGGGTGCGTGCCGAGTCGGAGCCCGAATTGCAGCATGTCCCAGGCGTCGGTGCCGTACCGCCATGCGCCGATCTCGTCGGACCAGGCGGTGTCATGCTGCGGGCCGCGCAAGCGATCGGGTTCGTCGGCTGAGTAGGTGAATGCCTGCGCACCATTGGCGAACAGCACCCGGCGCCGGCTGGGCTGATACGTGGCGTGCAGTCCCCACCGTTGCGCACAGGCAAGCAGACCAGATTCACCCTGCACCATCACGTCGCGGGCATCAGCCGCGGTGGGAGCCACGAGGGAAATCAGCCGCGCCTCGCCCTTGGACACCCGCTCGCAGATCCACTCTGCCCCGGTGCGGGTCTTGCCGAAG
>CAZRFC010000017.1:0-23054 GCA_964598975.1 uncultured Mycobacterium sp.
GACCGACGATCTCAGGAACGCAAGTGATTCGCGATTCCTGTCCTTCCCGAATCTCACGCAAGGCCGGCGTGGATGAGATCACCGCGACGACATCGTCACCTTCGCAGGACGTTTCAACGCCGGAGGCATCTCGGAGCTTGAGCGTGCTATCTGTCGAAAACAGTTGGATCCGATCAATCAGCTCAGCATCGTCTTGCGAACCGTCGTAGCGGGCAACCTCGTAAACCACTGTTTCACCCATGTTGCGATACCCCCGATTCAACTTCCCCGCAGCTAATCGACAATCAGCCGTTCTGCAATCACCGTTTCCTCATCGGCGTCTTCGTCGGCATAGCCGAAAAACTGCACAACGTCGACCGCCGTCAAGGTGCCCGCCTCGAGTTGCGCCGCCCGCCAATCCTCGAAGCTCAATCCGTCGTGATCCGCTTTCGGGAAAAGCTTCTCTCGCAGTTCATCGTCGGCCCATCGGCTTCGGCCGTAGCTGTACTGATTAACGATGTGGGCTCTGGCCTCCACCGATTCATACCTGTCGCTTTCCAGAAGAAACAGTTCAATGTCACCGCCGTCGATAACCCGCGCCTCGGCTGGCTGACCCTCCAACCCCTCTGCCATCTCAGGGGTGAGCTCGTCGAAAACTTCTTCGAACGTCAGAACCCGGCCATCGTCCGCTCGATAAACGAAGTCCGACGCCAACGCGAGCTCCACGGCGCTTCGCTCAATCGTCAGCTCATTTTCGAACCCACCAGTGGGATCGCCAGCGTTCACTACTTACCCCCGTCCGCCTGCACGTCAGCAGCACCTGCCATCCCCGACTGTCCATCGTGCATTACTGATCGGAGCATAGTTCCATCTCCGACGGAACCGGAACTTCCGCGCACACAGCGGGAAGTCGATGCTGTCCCTCTATCGGCTGTCTGCTCGGCAATATTTCTGCGTGCCGAACGCCACCCAAAGCGATCTGCTCAATACCTGGGCGGCCAACTCGGGGTGCTTCGGGCTTGGCCAAAGACAAACGTGCCGAGTTCGTCCGGCTGCGCCGGGCGATGCTGGTCCTGGAGATGGAGTTGGAGATGCTCAAACGGACAGCATGTATTTCGCCCGAGAGAACATCCTTCCCATATAGGGACCGGCTGGTGCAGCAGCTTGCAGCAGACGATTCCTGTGGCGGTGGACTGCCGGATTCTGCTGTCTCGAACTCGGCTTCTACGAATAGCGCACCACGGCCGGCCTCGGAACATGCCCGCGCCGATGAGGAACTGGCCACCACTACCACCGCGATCCACATTGGCTCGCTGACTTATCCACGCTCTCACGGCAAATTCCGGCCCGCCAAGGGATAACCACCGATAGACCGCCCCGAGACGGGCTAATCGGATCACGACCGACTTCCCAAGCTGAATACGCGGGTTCGAATCCCGTCATCGGTTCCACTCTGACCAGGGCAGATGTGCTGATTCGCGCACACCGGCGGGCTGCTGGTCCCGTATCGGTCCCCTTCGCGGTGCAACAGGCTCCGGCGGCGTCATAAGTCGCTGAAGGGATGTTGCCGTAACGCAACTCCCTTTTGCCCCAATACCGCGCGATAACTGGTAACTTCCCAGGTCGCCCGAGGAGAGAGGGCGATTTCTCGCACGGACCAGGGGGCACTGTTGAAGGAATCTGTAGCAGCCGCTATCGAGCAGGGGAAAAGGGCCCGGCGTAGGGTCCTCGGACAGCTGACACTTGAGCAGCGCACAAAGCTGCTTGAAAACCTTTTTGGCGACTTCTTCGGTGACCAACACACCCTCATGCAGAAGTGGGCTGCTCTTACCGGCCAGTCGGCACAGGTGGACACCGGATACATCGCTCAGTTTGTGGCTTCAATCGTGCTTCAGATACCGGGGCAAGGGTTCCGGGGCAAGGGTGATGACCTAACCGACGGAAGTGAAGTCAAGTCAGCGGCAAACGTGTCTGGCGTCGACAGGCCTAGGTGGAACCACAACCTCAACACGCCTGCTCAAGACGTGAAGCGAAAAAAAGCAAGGAAACCAACTGTCGGTGACGAATACCTCTCGTCACCTTATGTCTTCTACCTCTTAGCTGACCGGTCCGCATCGGATACGCGCAGACCGAGGGCTATCCGGATAAGAGGGTGGCTGATCGATGCTCAGCGCGATGAGGAGTGGCGTTCGTTAGTTATCGAGTTCCTCGAATCTAGAACGCCAAGTCAATACAACCTGCAGCTTCATCCACCCGTAGGGTGGGACGACGACATTGTCGTAAACACCCTGGGGAATTTGGACTTCGCAGACGTCCGCGTGTTCGATGCTCGTGTCGTCGGAGCCGCCGATGGCACGGTCTCAGTTGAATGGCACTCGCCCCTGCCCGAGAATGCGACGCCCGTCACCGGCCGGACGCGAAGAATTCCCTATGGTGGTCGAACCGCGCGTCCGAGCCGCCTGACTGACGCTGGCGATCTCGTCGCTGACATCGTCAGGCTGCCTCGCCTTTTTCCAAATATTCTCGGCGAAGAGCAGGAAAAGCAGCTTGAGGAAAGTACTCGCCAGGAGGCTGAGACGGCCGAGCCAGAGGATTCAGTCTGAAGGATTTATCCCGTAGCTCTCAAATAGATCGGATCGTCCTTCTTCGACCTGGCGCATCGCTGCCGCAATCCGAGTGCCAAGCACAGTCAACTCGGCGTCTGAGTGATGCGGTACAATGAGACTCAGCACATCTTCCGGCCCGATCCTGCGGCGTGAACTCGACGTACCTCGTCCAAGCGGGCGCAACTGCGCCTGAACATCCGGATCGTAAAGCAG
Source organism: uncultured Mycobacterium sp. (assembly GCA_964598975.1). GTDB lineage: Bacteria > Actinomycetota > Actinomycetes > Mycobacteriales > Mycobacteriaceae > Mycobacterium. The sequence continues at coordinate 2,799 of CAZRFC010000017.1, forward strand.
CCCGAGAACGGCATAGGGGTCGATCAGCGGTTTAAAAACGCCAAATTCACTGGAACAGAGAACTTCTGGCCGATCCCGAGGCACTACTGCTGCCCGCAGTTTCGACGGATTTAAGAGTGAGATTAAGACTTCACCTGCTACTGCGAGCTGGCCCGGTGTTGTGGGCCGATATACCTCGGCATCAGGCCAGCTGACAACGCCAAGTGCGTCCACATGAAGAACTGACACGAACGTATTGATCGAATCAGATGACCGCTGTGAACGCTTCCGGCGACTTGACAGGTAGGTACTCAGTGGCACTCCACCAGCGCCTTCGACTTTGGCGCGACTTTGCATGGCGACTGGATCGATCCGGCTGGGATCACGGCTTATAAGCGCGGGGTTCGACACAGTTGCTACAAGCGGCTCATCACTCACCTGGAGGATCGGTTCGGGCACCTGGTCCAGCGACAGTGCCTTGGTAACTCCGATGACAACATCGGGCAGCTCATTGCCGTACGGGTCAGAGGCCGCTTTGCCAGCCTGGCGGATGAAGCCCACGTGCTCAACGCGAGCAAGAACCGTCCGCTTCGCGGAGTCAGGACCCTTCCTGAAGAAGACCGCACTCGTTTTAGCGACTGTGCCGCTAAGGGCGAAGGTTGATGTCGGCAGACTGACATTCGCTACCACTGAAAGCTGGTCATCGCGGTCGACAAGTTCGTCGAAGTGGCGACCATCAACGATTCCGTCAGGCAACACAATGCCGAGCACACCGTCATGTGACAGTAGATCGATGGCTCGAACTAGGCATGCGAGGGCGGGATCAATCGCCTTCTGCTTACCCAGTGAGGGGATAGCAAGGGCCGTGCGCCGGATTCCGACAGGGTCGGCGTATTTGCCGCCTCCAAACGGTGGATTAGTCAGGATGAGGCCGAGCGTGCCAGAAAGTTGATCCAACGACTGAGCGGTCACCGAGTCTTCGACAGTGAGGACATGCGGGGTCACCGCGCCATACAGGAACAGATTGATCGCTGTCTTTGCAGTCGCAGTTGCAGACTGGTCAGCGCCCGCCAAACCATAGTCCAACAACGCCCTAAGCTCGTTTTGCCCGTGTGCCGTCTCTGCCGTCTCAAATGCGGCTACAAGGAATCGTCCGGTTCCACAGTAGGGATCTGCGATCAACGGGCTTTTGCGACTCCACTTCCTGTCCAGCGGATCCCGCACGCCAAAAGCAATATCGGCCATCGCCCGTGCGACGGAGCTCGGCGTTAGGAAAGTCCCGAGTCCGCCAGAGTGGTCATACCTCCCACTCAAGAAAGCATCGAAAGCAGTTCCGAGCGGATCGGCTACCACGCGCTGAGCTTGTCCGATTGTCTGTTCCACAAGCTGAACTGCCGTTTGCAGAACCTCGGCGTTTGCCAGCCGGAACGGCTCGTCAACAGGCCATAGCGGCTGCGGATGACCCGCTGGATCGATAGCGGCCAAGCAAGGACTTAGGTTCGCTTTCCGAAACGCCTCCTTCGCGTAAGCCACCATTGCTTCCGGGGGGATCCGGCCGTCGAACAGTGCTTGAATTGGTCGGCCATCTAGCTCCGCCTCGTCCACTGCCCTGGACGACCAGAGCCTTAGATAGACAAGCTTGGCAACCTCTTCGATTGCGGCGTTTGTGGGACGAACACCGCCTTTTGTGTAGAGCAGCTGGTGTAGCGCATCGAACCGTTGTGCCAGCCCAACCTCAGCGTCGCCGAATGTTCCGGCTACACCGAGCATTGGCACGTCGTGAGCAATGGACATCTTCGCTCCTTTATGGATCATGGCTTAGAGCGAGAGCCTACGACCGGGGACAGACAAAAGGCGGAAGGCAGGGACGCATCAAGCATTCCGACCGTAGTCACACCGCAGAGGTACGACGTTGTCGGAGGCCGCGACGCTCCCCATCGCCCCGAGCGCCGCCATGTTGCCTGTGTGCTCGTCCGTATCAATCAGGTGCGCATAGACAGTCAGCGTCGTCTTCACGTCCCGGTGCCCCATAAGCTCCGCGATGTCGATGGGCCGGATGCCCGCCGCGAGGCACAGGCTCGCGTACCTATGCCGCGGCGAATGGAACGCCTGGTCTAGCGACAGCTTCGCGGAGGGGGTAAGCCTGTTGGCCCGCAGCACCGCGGGGGGGTAGACGGCTTTGTACCACGCACCGTGCCGCAGGGGCTGGTCCCAGTCGAGCACCAACCACTTCTCGGCCTCTTCCACGGTGAGCTCTGCCATAGCGTCGGCCTGCCGCCGGGCGCGGACCTCGCTGTGGTGCTCGACGCTGGCTCTTACACACCCGTCGTGGCCGCTCCTGGCTCGGAGGTTGTCGCCCGCACCCCGGTAGGGCGGGACCGGGTCAGCACCTTCCCGGGCCACAACGGCGCGTCGGGGTCGTCACGGCTCGGGTGCTCGGCGAAGTACACACGCAGCATGTAGGTCGGCTCGGCGGTCAACGGCACCCGGCGGTAGCTCTGCTTCGTCTTAAGCGGGCCGTACTCGACTACCGAACTGTTGGGCCGGGCGGCAGCACGCCCGGCTTGGCCGGGGCGTTGGGGTTTAGCGATGGGTCGGGCAATTCGACGTTGCTCACGGTGAGCCCGCCGAGTTCCGCCGCGCGTGGACGGCCCACGCCGCAACGTGCACCAGGACGTCCCCGGTGGCTGCGCATCGGCACTTATCAGGATTTCCCGCCCCCCTCGCTCAACGCTAAGAACGCCCCCAGTTCCACCAGACCCGCAGGACTCGAAGGCAGATAGTCAGTCAGGTGCGGCGACCGCACGATGTAGGCCGCGTATTTCGCACGGCTGATCGCGACGTTCACCCGGTTGCGGTTGAGCAAAAATGATATCCCGCGGGGAACGTCGTCGATCGAGGACGCGGCTAGGGAGAAGAACACCGCCGGCGCCTGCCGGCCCTGAAACTTGTCCACGGTGCCTACCAGGACGTCCCGTAACCCGGCATCTTCAAGGTGGCGCCGAATCATCCGTACCTGAGCGTTGTAGGCAGCCACCAGCAGGACGTCGCCCTGTCCGATCGGGCGAAAGCCTTTCTCGTCACTCCAATCGGATCCGAGCAGCGCACTAATCTCAGCGACGATGCGCTCCGCTTCTTCAGCGCTATCAGTCGAGTTGCCGTCATGCTCAACGAAGATGTTGTGCACACCCGGCTCCAGACCGGCGAGCACGCGAGTATCAGTGATCGCCTCGGATACCAACCGTCCGCCGTAGGAATACCGGGATACCGGCATGCACACCGCGGAATGCATCCGCCACGACTGCGCCAGGAAGTAGCCCAGCGTCGGATCAAGTGTAGATTCATCGCCAACCAACCAGCCCAACGCCGAGCCATCAACAGGCTCGAAGTGCTGGCCCTGGCTCACCTGGGGTAGCTGCTGCGGGTCGCCCAACAGCAGCAGATTCCTGGCGGCGGGAGACACGGCGATGGTGTTCGCCAGGCTGAATTGGCCGGCCTCCTCGATGACCAACAGATCGAGACTGCCGGGGATCACCCGCGCAGGATTCGCGAAATCCCATGCCGTTCCTCCGATCACACAGCCGTCGTGGTCAGCGACAAAGCCCGGATAGTCGTCATTCGTGATCTCCTGCCAACGCCGTGCTCGCACGCGGGCCTTCTTGGGTCTCTTGGCGACACTCAACGGGTCCACTCCTGCAGAGACGACTTCGTCGAGCAGATTCTCGACCACGCTGTGCGACTGTGCGACGACGCCGATCTTCCAGCCGTGGTCCTTGACCAATCGGGTCATCACTCGCGCCGCGGTGTGGGTCTTGCCGCACCCCGGGGGACCGTGCACAGCGAGATAGGAGTGGTCGAGGTCGAGAAGGGCGGCCGTGATGTCGGTGATGTCGTCTCCGCTGCGGGGGAGTTGTTGCCCGGAACTCAAACGTGGGGAACGTCTTCTGAGCAGGTCGATGCAGCCGACCTGGGGCAGGTTCGGCAGCGAGGCTCTCACGCCCTCGGCAACGGAGTTGATGGCTTTCTTGAGCACGCCCGTTTTAACCGGATCGGATGGAGCAACCGCAAAGGGCAGCTGTTGATGCATCTGCGCGTCGGCGCCGCCGCTGGTCTCGGTGACAATGATCTCGGTCGGCTCGGCGGGATCGTCGACGCTGTCGACCGTCACGGTATTGCACGCCCGCCCATTGGAGTGGTGTTCCAAGCTTTCCGGCGCCGGATTCTCGTACATTGCGAACGCGCCACCTAGCGCGAGATCACCAGACTCCAGGCCACCACGAAGCCGGAGTCGACGTCTCGGCTTTCTCTCCCGCCCCTGTGGCTCCCTCCAGGCCTCTTCGATCTCGGCGGTCTCGACGATGAAGACCCCTGTGGTGTCAGCCCATTCGTCGATCGGGTTGTCCAAGCGGTTGAAGTGGGCCCACCAGAAGGGCTTGTCCTCGCGCTTGTGGAAGCCGCGAGCGGCGGCAACCATCGCGACAGCCTGCTGTTCAGGCGTTCGCGCATCGAGCTCATCGCCGGCGAACGCCATCAGTGCACGGGCGGTGTCATCATCGTCGACGGGATCGTGGGCCTTCTCCTTCGGTGCCGCCGGCGCGCGGTAGGTCACGTTGTGCGCACGGGCATGCTCCAATAGCCAATCCCGAAGCTTCAGGGTGGACCGGCAGTCGTAGCGGTTGTATCTCTTGATGTCGGCGAGTACGGCGGCCGCCGCATCAGTCTGTCCCTGGGAGAGCAACTCGCAGTAGCGGTCATACATGACGATCGAGTCCGACGCGGTCGTGACGTCACCCGTTCGCAACTCAGTGCCCATGTACAGAGGTTCGAGCGACTTGAGACTGTAGTTGGGCGTTCCCACCCGAATGTTGTTGCGCACCAGCGGAAAAAGATCGACCAGGATGTTCTCACGCAGCAGATCGTCGACTTCTTCCTCACCGACGCCATAGTCGCCGGCCAGCCTGAGCAGCGCCGCACGTTCGTAATTCGCGTAATGATAGATATGCATGTCCGGGTGGCGTTCGCGTCGCTCGCGGACGAAATCGAGAAAGTCACGTAGCGCCTGGCGTTCCTCGCGCCGGTCGTGCGCCCAGAACGGCGTGAACTCATTGTCGGCTTCCAGCACCCCGAACAGGTACTCCAAACCCCAGTTGTGGCCGTCGGCGGTCCACAGCGGGTCGCCCTCGAAGTCGAAGAACAGATCACCGGGGCTGGGAGGCGGAAGTCCACACAGCGCTTCCGGGTTCACCACCTCGTAGGCAGGTAGCCCCTTCACCGGAGAGTCCTTCTGTAGGCGGGCCTGCAGGCTCAGCCTCGTCGACATGGCTGCAGACAATCCCGGAATCGACCCGCGGTGCGCGGCGAGCTGGGTGAGGGTGGTGATCCCGGCGTCGATCATTCGGGCGCGTTGGGTGGTTCGCAGGCCGGCGACCAGAAGAACGTCGTCGTGGGCGTCGATCTGGACCTGACATTCCGGGCAGCGCAGGCAAGCCCGCACCGACTCGTCGCCCCACCGCACTGCTTGTCCACCGGCCAGATGGGTGTCCAACAGATCTTGCAGCACCTGGCGGCGCGACCGATACACGGGTAGCAATTCTCCGACGGGGTAGGACATCAACGTGCCGTTGCCCAGCGCGAGCTCGACATCATCGAGGATCGGCACCCCGGTCCGGCCGAGCGCGTCGGCGTAGGCCGCCAGTTGCAGCAGTGCGGTCACCTTGACCGATCGGGCGAGCTTGGTGTCGCGCAACCGGTAACCCCCGTCGTCGAGCACCAGGAAGTCGGCGAAGCCCACGAACCGGCCGTCGAACATGGCGGCCTGCACGATCACCGGTGCCCGGCGATTGACCGCCTCCTGCGTTGCTTCCGCTGCGGCGATCAGCCCGCCCCTGGTATGGGCGGGCCGGCCGATGATCACGGCGTTGTCGCCCACCTCGGCCCGCAACCCGTCGAGGTGACGCTGCTCGTGCTCATCGCCGAGTCGCGCCGTCCGGGCCAGCAGGTCGTCGTCGGCGGCAGTCCCGGGTCCCCAGCCGAGGCGTGCGTCGAAGGCGCGCAAGAGTGCGTACTCGCAACGGGCGGCGGCGGCGAGGTCGGATGCGCTGTAGACGACGATGCCGTCGAGAACGAACATGGCTGTCTGACTCGATCTTTGTGCGGTTACCCGAACTCGAGTTCGGTCGGTTCCACCGTGTGGCCCATGGCTCGCAGATCGTCGGCGATCTGCTCTGCCCTGTCTGGGGGAAGTTCGAGGAACTCGCCGTTCAAAACAGACGTGCCTACGTCGCCGCCGTACTTTTTGATCAGTTCCGGCGGGAACCATTCAAGCGGCTCTTGAGCAAGCCACGCGGGATAGTCACCCTCTGTGTAGCCGGGTGCGTCGTCGGGACCGAACAGCTCGTCATCGGCAGGAATCTCCTCTTCGCGGTCTTCGAAGTAGACCTGGAAGCGGTCCTCCCACTCTCCGTCAGGCAGGTTGCGCCGCAGCTCGCCCCAGGTTTGGGACTCGTTAAGTGCCTTGTAGATGTGGGCGACGTATTCAGCCCTGCCACGCTCGGCGAACACCACGCTTTCCGGCCCGTAGGCGCCCTGGATGATCCGATACACGATGTCCATTCATCTCCCCTCAATTCTTGAGTTCAGATGGCAACACAGTCGCCTTGTCGGAGTACCTGAGCAGGTAGGGCCCCAGGTCAAAGTGCCGCACCGCCCCGGATTCCATGAGCAGACTAAGTGCCGCGTCCCAGGCGTCAGGAAGCTCAGCAAGATGGGCTACCTGGTTCTCTGGCTTGGCAACCTGTTTCCACCACGCAACGAATCCCGCATCCAGATCGCCGGTCTCGATCGGCGGCGCGGGGACCTCAATGTGCTCTACCCCATATCTTTCGACTGAATACTTCGTCGTCAGGCCGGGAGGCTGCGCGCCCTGCGCTAGATCCCACGGTCGGCCCATACATTGGGAAAGCTTCTCGGCCCGGGAGAACAAGTCGATCCCGTTCTCGTCAACCGTGTCCATCACTTCGCCATAAAGGGTTGTGGCCATTGGGGATTCGTAATCCTCAGGCGTCCTCAGCATCATCATGGTGGGCAACGATCCGCCGGCGAGAAGAAGTCGGATTCCGTCTGCGAACGCTGCGCGGAGTTCCTCGTCGCTATTAATTGGTCCGATCACGCGATAGTCCGGCGAGGAGGGATGCCGCATGAAGTAGACGAGATAGGAGTTTTCCTCGTCGCCTTCGTTTCCACACACTTCGAGCGTCGCCAAAGTTGGGCCCATCGGGTTGAACCAGGCGGCCGCGACAAGAATGGCGCGGCGTTCAAGCCAGAGCAGCCGGCGATCGAGCTTCTCGCCCCTCCGCAAACCCGCGCTATCGGCCAACTGCGGCGCCAATCGGGACACAGCACCGATCAACTTTTCACCCAGCTGTGTCCGCTCACTGTCGGTAAGGCAGGTATCGCCGCGACAGCTGTCCCAGTCCAAATTCTGCGTCGCAATGGCAGCGTCCCGGAGCGAAGCAGCTCGGCCGACAAGCTCCGAGACATCGTGGCCGTGAAAACCTACAAACCTCTCCAGCTGTCGCACTTCTGACGTGGTGGTCCATTGCTCGAAGGCCAAAGCACGGCCACGGTAGGTCCATCCACCCGCGAGGGAAGATTCCTCATCGTTGAACAAACTCCAAGCAAGCTCGTTGGCGGCGTTGGCAACGTATTCGGCAATGATCTCCGGCAGTGAGAGATAGGTGCGCCAGCACTGACCAACAATCGGATGGTCCGCGAAATACGCAGACACCCGGTAACGCCCGGACTCGGTTAGTCGCGCTTCGATGAACTGGCCTTGGTCAACCCTTAGCCAGTCGGGGTCAATCTCGAGATTGGCTGCGAGTTGACGCCCTATCTCCCCTATGTCGGGAAACTGCCTACTGGTGAGGTCCCGCACCCATTCGGGCCGTCCGCGAAGGACTTCCGGATAGTAGAACGTGGCATCGGGCTCAGCTCGCACTACATGCTGATGCGTTGGATGGGAATACGCGGGCTTCCCTTCAACTTCTTTCGCCAAGTCATCGGCGATCAGATCGGACATCCATGCACTGAGGATCGCCGCGCTGGCGACGCGGGTCATCGGATCATTCGGGAAGGGCACGATTGGGGCGTAAACCGCGGCAATTGCGTTGACCGTCTTTTCGGCATCGTCGTAGGCGAAGCTCCACCCAGCTGCGTATGGGTTGAGAGCCAGGCATGCCTCTTTTGCTCGAGCCGGGTCACCTACGTCCTCGACGATGCGGGTTCGGACTCGCCATTTGACGTCGCCGAACTCCGAGACCACCTCAGCTGAAGTTGTCTGAGCCAGGCGTCCAGGCCAGTAAGTGAACGAACCGTCGTCGATCTGCACCCAATCCATATCGCCTTGGATGGCGTTCCGGAAAAACATCTCCAGCCACATGTTAGCGCCGATAAGACTCGTCACGTTTCCCCCTTTTGCAGCCCGGCGTGGCCGGGCCCCGCCCAGTCTGGAACCGCCCAGCGCAGACCTTTGCTAGATCATAGTTTCCGGGACCGACAACATCTGGGTTTCCTCTGCACGACAGTCCTGATGGGAGGTTGGTCAGCGAGCCGGCAGCCGGGACGCAGCGGCGGGTTTAGGGCGCCCAAGATACTTGGGCAATACCTAGCACGGCCGCCTTCCTGCGCTCTGCCGACTTCTTAACGTCTATGACGCCCACGAATTGGCTCAACAGACCGCTCAGAGCAGCCGCCGCTCCACCCACCCCCAGTCGACCCGCTCCTGCTCCAGCCGCACCCGCTCCCCCAACCCGCCCTCGACCAACTCCGCGTACAGCTGCTGCTCATCACCAGTTAGGCGGGTCAGCGCCGACCGCGCCGGACGGTCCTCGACCACCCAGCGGTCACGGTGGGCCAGCAGCGTCTCACGGTCCATCAACACTGATCGGGTCTGCGGGAGCCAGGCGCGCAGGCGGTCAAGGATGGCGAACCCGTGAGTGTCGATATCGCCCCAGTAGACGATGTCAGCCTCGGCAAGCCAAGGCAGCCGACCGACGCTGTCGATGTCGAATCCCCTCCCCCAGAAAACGATTTCATTGTCCGGGACATCCACGCTCAGGTAGCTGATCTCGTTCTCGACGATGGTGGCAGCCCGTGGAACCAGCTGGAGTTGCGCCAACTCCTCGGACCGCACGGCCAGCTCGGTCACAGTAGCGGGCAAGCCCAGCGTAGGCGCGGGCCGGAATCTCACCAGTCCCGGCTTCGACCGGAGGCCCAGATCGGTGAGAAATCCCGACGCCGTGGCTGACACCCCCAGCATCGAAGCCAGGACCGGCCGATACCTCTCGGCGAACTTGGTGTCCACACCGGGCGCGCTGATCTCCCGCAGATACACCTGCGAACCGCGATGCTCGTCGAGCCAGACATAGGCGGCGATCAACCGTGGCATCTCGTCGAACAACTCCAGCGCGCGGTGCGGATGACTGACGACCCATGCCCGCACCGGCGGGTGCCCACCGGCCGTCGCCAGCAGTTCATCGAATCGGCGGACGGTAGCCGACACACCCAGGAGAGCCCACGCCTGCTCGAACGAGGACACCACCGCGCGGACGGGAACCTGATTGCGCCCGATCTGTCTGCCGCCGATCGACTGCCACACCAACCCATACCGGCTGTCATCCCGCCGGCCGGCGTCGAGGGCGGCGATCCACTCGCGGACCGCACCGATGTCGTCACCGACCTGAGACGGCCGGGGGCCGCGCAACGACACCTCGATGGGAACGAACGGCAAACCCTCTGAGTGCGCGCGCAGCAGCGATCCGTCATCCCACCGCCGCCTGACCTTGGCGGCGATGTCGGCCGCCGTCGTCCAGCTCACGGCCGCCGGCCGTCCCGTCGGCTGCGGTACTCCTCGATGGTCATCGTCTGCAGGCGGGAGAACTGGCCGCTCGGGTTGTCCACGAATCCAATGGCTTTCACGTATGGCTCGATGACGTGGACCTTCTGCAGCGGTGTGACGATGAGCAACTGCAGGCCGAGGGTGGCGAACAGCTGCAGGGCGTAGCGCGTGGAGACGTCCGATCCGCGGCCGAACGCCTCGTCGATGACCGCGAAGCGGAAGTCCCGCGACTTCTCGACTCCCCACTCCAACCCGAACTGGTAGGCCAGCGACGCGGCGAGGATGGTGTAGGCGAGCTTCTCCTTCTGGCCGCCGGACTTGCCGTCGGAGTCGCTGTAGTGCTCCCACTCGACATCGGTCTCGGCGTCGCGTTCGGAGGCGGAGAAGACGAACCAGTTGCGGACGTCGGTCACCCGGCGGGTCCAGTTCTTGTCCGCCTCCGCGTAGCCCTCGCGACCGCGGAACCGCTCGATGATCCGCTTGACGTCGAGGAACCGCTGCTCGGAGTACTGGTCGCCGTCCACGGCGAGGCTGTCGTTGGTGAGGTTGCGCAGATCCGAACGGAACTGCGCCACATCCTGATTGGTGGTCGGCTCCTTCTCCAGCCGGATGTAGCGGCCGGGGTTGTAGGGCACCGCCCCGAGTGCCTCGTTGATGCGGTCGACGCGCTCGTCGATGGCCGAGCCCTGCCGGTTGAGCCAGTTGTTGAAGCCGGCTAGTTCCTGGATGGCGTTCTTGTTGAGCTGCTCTTTGAACTCCGCCTCGAAGCGGGGCAGGTCGTCGTTGGCGACGCGGTCGCGGAAGGCCAGGAAGTCGGCGCGGGCCTCGACGTCGGCGTCCATGTCGGCGCGCAGTTCGGGCCAGCGGCGCAGGAAGTCCGCCATCCGCTGGCTGAGGTTCAGGGCGTACCCGTTGAGCTGCTCTCCCAGCCGCCCGATCCGGTGGTGAATATCGTCTGACAACGCTCTCTCGGTGTCAGCGCAGGCGGCCGCGGTCGTCGGACGCCTCTTTCCCAGCCGCGCCTCCAATGCCCCGTATGCAGATCGGGCCGCCGCCAACTGGTCCGCAGGCTGGACGGCGACGAATTCGTCGTCGCGGGTCTTGGCGTCCTGGGCGTCCCGGGCTGCCTTGGCGGTGGTCGCCATGCGGCCGGTGAGATCCGCGATCAACTCTCCTACGGCTGCGGCCTGGGCGTCGTTGTCGGCGATCGCCCGGGCGATCTCGTCCAGCCGCGAGGAACCGGCGAGCAGGCGTTGCCGTTCGGCATCATGAGCCTGAGCGCGCGCTTGGGCCTCGTCGACGTCGAGGTCATTCCAGGAACGGTACTCCTCGATCCGGGCAAGCGCTTGCAGTCTGTTCTGCAGGGTGTACCGCTGGGCGTAGAGGCCGGACAGTTCGGTCGTGGCCGCCGCGAGCATCGTCTGCAATTCGGCGAGTTCTTCGCGCAGCGCGGCGATCTTGCGTTCGTTGGCCCAGCCGAGCACCCAGCGGCGGGGGTCGTCGACGCGGTGCCGGTCGTCCTTCTCGTGGCGCTCTCCGGAGCGCACCTGCCCTTCGCGGGTGACGGCCCGCTTGTGGCTGCGGAACTCCTCGAGGCTGGAGGTGCACCGGTAGTCGGCGCGCTTGGTGAGTTCGTGGGTCAGGTAGGCGTGGAAGTCCCCGTCTTTGATGTCGAGGCAGTCGGCGAGCACGAGGCCGTCGTGGCGGATCGGTTGCAGCGCGACCCGTTGCGCGGGGACCCGTTCGTAGACCAGTTTGGCTCCCCGTCCGCCGAAGGTGAGCCTGCGGCCGTTGACCCACCGGGCGACGGCCTCGTAGTGCTGCTGGGGCACCAGCAGGGACAGGGCGAACCCGCGCAGCACCCGTTCGGCGGCGCCGCGCCACTGCGAGTGTTCGTCGTTGACGTCGAGCAGTTCCCCGGCGTACGGCAGCATCTCGGGCCTCACGCCAAGGGCGGCGCAGAGTTCCGCGCGCAACACGACCTGTTCGGCGGGCAGGTTGTTGGTGCGTTGCTCCAGACTGACGATCTCGTCGTGGACGGAGGCGGCTTTTCGCTTGAGTTCGCTCTCCCGTCCGTGAGCGTCGGCGATGGCGCCGTCCAGGGCGGACTTCTGCGCCGCCAGGCGCGGCCGTTCCGCGCCGACCCGCACGGCCAACGCGGTGAAGGCCGCGCCATCGCTGACGCGGTCCAGCCCGGCGTCGGCGACGGCCGCGTCGAACCGGACGCGGGCGTCGCTGCGGGTCTGCGCCTGGGCGCGGGCCTCCCCGGCGAGACGCTCCAGCTCGCCGATGCGGTCTCCACCGGCTGTGGCCCGCTCCTCGATGAGGGCGTCATGTTCGGCTTTGAGTTGGCGCTCGGAGGTCTTTGCGGCGTCCTGTTCCCGCCACAACCGGGCGCCGTCGGCCTCCAGCGCGGCGATCTCATCGGCGAGCAGACCGGAGCGGAGCTCGGCCATAAAGAGCCGCACAGCCGAGCTCTCGCTCTCCAGCGACCGCTTTTCAGCCAGTGCCGCATCATATTTCGCCGCGGTGGCCACGACCGGCTCGAGCGCTTCGAGTTGTTCTCGCGCCCGCTTGACCGCGTCGTGGGCCTTGGTCAGGTCTTCGAAGTGGGCGATGATGTCGCGCACCCGGTCGGTGGCGTCGCTGGGCTCGAGCATGTGGTCGCGGACGAAGTCGTTGAGGTTACCCACCGATTTCATCGAGACGGTCTGATGGAAAAGCTCCAAGGCTTGTTCGGAACGGATCCCGAGCAGCCGCCGCAATGATGTTGCGTACTTGGGGAACTCGTCGAAGATCTCCGCTCCCGACGCACGCAACCGCTTGCGCAGATCTTTTAGATCCGAGCCGAAGTGCGCGAAGTCGGCGTCGACCGATAGCGCTTCGGTGGCGGTGACGAAGAAGCGGTAGGGCTGCCCGGCGCTGTCGCGTTGCTGGAACACCTGCGCGAGGGTGACGGTCTCGTCGTGGCCGTGGTTGAGGAAGACCCCGAGGATCACCGAGTAGCTTTTGCGGTTCTCCCGCAGGCCCTTGGCGCGGGATCTCCCGGTCGCCTCGTTGCGCTCGGATTTGTAGTGGCCCTCGACGTAGGAGCGCAGGGTGCGCTCCCGGGCCTCGGCGCCAGCGGCCTTGTTGTAGGCGGCCTTGTGCGACGGCATCAGCAGCGTGGTCAGCGCGTCGACGATGGTCGACTTGCCCGAGCCGATGTCGCCGGTGAGCAGCGCGGTGTCGGTGCCGGGGGTGAACCGCCACACGTGGTTGTCGAAGGTCCCCCAGTTGTAGACCTCGGCGTACTGCAGGCGGTAGCCGGCCCGCGGGGACGCCCCGAGGTCCAGCGTCGAGAACAGGCCGTCACTCATTGTCGTCCCCCGCTCCGGCGGCTCTCGCCTGATCAACGCCTCCGGCGTATTCCCGCAGCTTCGTCGCGAAGTCGGACAGGGTCTGCGCGTCGACGTAGGCCTTGAGGATTCGCCGGACCTCCCACTGGTCGTTCTGGCCGCGCAACTGCCGCAGGAAGCCCAGCTCGGCGGCCTTCTTGATGGTCGTCTCGGCCTGGTCGACGGCGCGCGCGTCGTTGGTGGACTCGGACTGGAAGAGCCGCAGCATCTCGACGATCTGGTCGGTGGACAGCACCAGCCGGCCCTCGCCGCCGGTCGTCTCGAACTCGACGAGCCGCTTGCGCAGCAGCACCAGCAGCAGGCTGACGTTGTAGGTCAGTGCCCGGCGGCGCACCAGACGCGGCAGCGCCTCGTCGCCGTCCTCGGTCGGCCGGGACCGTAGGTAGGCGTAGCCCTCGGTGTCGTCGACGACGACGTCGACGCCGATGGTGGCGAAGTGGTCCCGGACGCCGCCGCCGAGGCGTTCCAGCGTGATCCAGGTGTCCTCGTCGGACTCCCGGTAGACGACGCCCTGCATCAGGCGGATGATTGCGGCGGCGACCGCGTGGTCGTTGCTCATTGGTTGTTACTCACCGTCGTCGCACCGTCACCTTCGGAAGCCGGGCCCGCTTGGTGACGTCCGGATCGGCGGGGTCGGTGTACTCCAGGACCGTCTCGTCGGTGTCGTCCATCTCGATCGTCAGGTCCTCGTTGTCAAGCGCAAGGTAGCCGACAATCTCGGCTGCACCCTGCTCGATCGGGTGGATCGCGGTGATGTCGGACAGCAGCGCGGAGGAGTTCTCCGGCAGGACGGTGCGCAGGATGTCGACCAGGCGAGTCTGGTCGATGAAGTTCTGCGCGAACAGCAGGTCGGCGTCGACCTCCTCGGTGCCGATGACAATCTCGCTCTCCACCGCCACCGCCGTCGGGGTCTGATAGAGCGGACGTTCGAACGGCAGCGCGATCTCGATGCCCGCCAGGTCGACCTCCAGCCCGAACTCCGGAGGGTTGCCGCGCAGTTCGAGCGCCACGCTCTCCACCGCGCGGACCAGGTCGAGCACCCGCCGGTTTTCCAGCCACACCTGGTCGTCTAGGAATCGGCGTAGTTGCTCGGAGATCTGGCGGACGGTGCGTTGCGCGCGGTCGGCGGCTTCGGACCAGTCGTTGTGGATGCCTCGGATCCGACGGTCGGCGTCGATGGCGTTGAGGGCGGAGACCTTGGCGAGCAGGTCGGCGAGTTCGGCCTGACGCGCCTCGGAGAGCAGGAAGTCGTAAAACGATTGGAAACTGCGGCCCTGATCGGAACCGGCGATCTCCGAGCGGCTGCCGACCAGGTCGGCGAGCAATTCGCCCTTCGACCCGTCCCAGGCGGCGATCTTCTCCCGGGCGGCGCGGTCCAGCCGGCGGAAGTTCTCCTCGACCTCGCGGAAGTCCGAAAGCAGTTCCCGCGCCGTCGCCGAAAGTTGTTGGTAGCGGTCACGAACCGCGGTCGCATCGAGCACGGTCACGACGCCGGACTCGACGGCGGCGATCTCGGCGTCGATTTCGTCGCGGCGCCGGCGCAGCTCGGCCAGCCGGACTTCGGGTTGCGCTTCGGTGCCGTGCACGATCTGGCGCAGCAGTTCGACCACGGTGTGCAACCGGGACTCGGTTCCCACGAAAGCGCGGCCCTGCAGCGTCATCACCCAGGAGTAGGCCTTCTCGAACGCCGCGGTGACCTCGTAGTGCACTTCGTCGTCGCCGGGCGGGTAGAACCGCCGCAGGTAGGCGGACTCGGTGGTCGCCCAGTCCTCCAGGTAGGCGCGCGGCTCCTTGGGGAAGCGGGGCTCGCCGCCCTCGGTGGGCAGCTCGGCGTTCAGGACATGCAGCTGGTCATCGAGGGCGGCCGCGAGTTCGCTGGCCGGGCAGGCACCTCGGTTGCCCTCAACGAAGTGTGCGCCGAGGAAGGACAGGATCAGCACCGAGTTGCGCGCGCTCAGCAGCCGCCAAGCGGGGTGCCGGTCGCGCAGCGCGGCGATCGTCGCGTAATCCATCAGGAGAGCCTAGGAAACACCGCTGACAATCGGGCTGCGGGTGAGTGGCGAAGTCTCGGGGGCGGCGAAACACTCAGATCGGACGCCGCGGCCCGCCCGCCGCCGTGGCCTCGTGGCGCCGTGAGGAGATGAACTCGTGAGTCGCGACCCACCCAGTCCGAAGGTCGCACCCCTGCCGTCAGACGCAACCCACGAGGTGGCGTTCTTCAAACGGCACCGCGACGACGACGCGGCACAAAGCTCATCCGGCTTGAGCGCGCTACTGGGCTTTCCCACGAAGGTTCGCGCACGGCTTCTCGCGACCCTCGCCGCCGTCGCCAAGGCGCCTCCGAAGCGGTTCTCCGGTGGCGGACAGTGGGAGGCGATGCACGGAGACATGGCTGGCTATTTCGAAGCACGCGTCACCTCGAAGACGCCGAACGGGAAATGGCACTACCGGTTGTTTTGCTTGCTGGACTATGACGCTGCGGACAGAGTCTCGCCGCTGCTCACCGTGATCGACGGCGCAGCAAAGCCGTACCGGACGACCCTGCCCGACCGGCGATACGCCCAAGTACGCGAATTGGGAGATGAGTATCTCCGACGCAACCCCGAGGTCGCTCACCACCGAGCACGATGTCCGCACCGCGTTGGATGCACCTTAGGTGCAAGCCCTCATGGGTTCCGTGATGCGGGTGCGCTCATCCGCCGACATCGGCGTGAGCATTACTTTCATGCCTAACGCAGCTGCAATCTCGGCGATCGTTCCGAGAGTCGGGTTCACCGACTCGGACGACAACAGTCGCCGCACAGTGCTCGGGTCGGAGCCGATCGCGCGTGCCAGCGCCGCCTTGCTTAGGCCGGCCATCCCTCGCGCCTCGTCGAGGCTGTTGATGACGGAGTCGATCCCCACGATCACCGCCGACTCGGCGGCGTAGGCACGGGCGAACACAGGGTCGCGGCCCGCGATTTCGAGCAGCGTGTTGAAGACGTCGTTCACGGGGATCACTTCTTTCGACGGCCAATCGCCGAAAGCGTAACATAGATGCCACGGTTTCATCTCTCGGGGGCCCGGCGGATCTGCACGTCGGGGTGCCGATGGGCATGGAAAACGGCCCCCGGACTTTCGTCCGAGGGCCGTTCCGAAAACGTAGCGGGGACAGGATTTGAACCTGCGACCTCTGGGTTATGAGCCCAGCGAGCTACCGAGCTGCTCCACCCCGCGTCGATTGCTCCGCAAGGTTACCCACCATCGACCGTGGACACCAAACCCGCTGGTAGGTTCCCCAAAGACGGCCCTCACTCTGGTCCGCACCCCACGACAAGGACCTCCCGATGTCACCTGAGATGCCCGCCGAGACACCCAAGACGCCCACAAACGCCACCCCCTCCCGCCGCCACCTGCTGGCCGCCGTCCCCCTTCTGGCCCTGACCGCCCTGAACGCCACCGCCTGCTCCACCCCCGCCACAGAGACCAAAGAGACCACAGAAGACCCCCCGCGGCCCGCCACCCCCGACGGGGCGATCGCGGTCCTCATGGAGGGCAACAAGCGGTTCGTCGACCGCACCCCGCAGGTCCGCGACACCGCCGATATCAAGGGGATCTGGACCGCCGCCAAAGCCGGCCAGGAGCCGTTCGCGAGCATCCTCGCCTGCGCCGACAGCCGACTGGGCCCGGAGTTGATCTTCGATCAATTTGTCGGGGACATCTTCGTGGTCCGCGAGGCCGGCAACATCGCCGACTCTCCCACCAACCTCGGCAGCCTGGAGTTCGGCCAGGCGGTGCTGAAGTCCAAAGCGCTGATGGTGCTGGGCCATTCGGACTGCGGGGCGGTTCGCTCCGCCCTGGACAATGCCACAGAGCGCAACGTGCGCGCCGTCATCGACACCATCCGCGCCAAGAGCACCCTGCTGCGCGAAGCCGAAGCGGCCGGGGACGTGAAGATCGTCGGCGCGGTCTATGACATCAAGACCGCCACCGTCACTCTGCTCTAAGCCGATTCAGGCCTGCCCCTTCACACGTAGTGCAGACGGCACTGGGCGATGCGCACTTCGTCGTCGACGACCTTGTAGACCAGCCGGTGTTCGGCAGAGATCCGCCGCGACCAGTAGCCGTGCAGCCCGTGTTTGAGCGACTCAGGCTTTCCGATGCCTTCGTTGCCGTTGCGGACGACGTCGGCGATGAGCCGATTGATCCTGGGCAGGATCTTTCGATCCTGGTTCTGCCAGTAGAGATAGTCCTCCCACGCGGACTCATCCCAGACCAGCTTCATCCCAGCAAGTCTCGGGCCACTCCCTCACCAGCCTCAAGTCGCTCGATCGAGGCCAGCAGCCGTCGAGCGTTCGCCGGATTCTGGAGCAAGTGAGCCGTCTCCTTCAATGACTCGTAGTCATCGAGCGCCACGAGAACCACCGGGTCCTTGCCGGCGCGGGTAATGATGACTTCCTCGCGATCCTCTAGGACGGAGTCGATGGCGGCAGCGAAGTTCGCCCGGGTCGCCGAGTACGTCATCGTCTTCATGGCGCGCCTCCAGAATGTTGTACAAGATACTGTACGGGATTTCCGGGGTTCGGGACTCCGAGGTCAGCGAGGGTGCCCAAAGTGCTCGCATCGCGCGGCGTGTTGCGCACCAACGCGCACGCTTGCGCCTAACTACCCGGGCCCAGCGCTAGTTCGCCGAGTCGAACTTCCCCATCGCCTCGTCCAGCCGCTGCAGCGCCGCCCCGTATTGCGCGAAGTTCCCGGACTTCTGGGCCTCCCGCACCGCCCCGAGCGCAGACTGAACCTCTTGCAGCGCAGCGGCCTTGGCCGGCGACAACGTCGTCCCGCCCGGCGGGATCGCGGCCGCCGGCGGCGAGGGCACCTCGGCCACAGCCGCGGGCACCGAAGCCCCGTCAGCGGGCTTGCCGTTGGGCCCGACTGCAGGCGCCGGCCCGGTGGCCGTCGCCCCCGCCCCGGCACCGAAGATGCCGTCCAGCGCCTGGGAGACCGTCGGCCCGTAGCCGACCTTGTCGTTGTAGAGCATCGCCACCCGGATCAGGCGCGGGTATGACGACGCCGCATCCGAGGCCCCCGGCGAGGCGTACACCGGCGCCACGTACAGCAGCCCGCCCTGCCCGACCGGCAGGGTCAGCAGGTTGCCCCACCGGATCCGGTTCTGGTTGTCCCGGCCGATCACGCCGAGGTCCTGGGACACCGCGGTGTCGGTGGAGATCGCGTTGAACGCCAACTTGGGGCCGTTGACCTGACCGGGGATGGTCAGCACGGTGATCTTGCCGTAGGTGTCCGGGTCGGAACTGGCGGACATGTAGGCCGCCAGGAAGTCCCGGCGGAACCGGTTCAGCGCCGTCGTCAACTGGAAGGACGCCGAATTGTCGTTCTTGGCAAGGTCTTTGGCCACGATGTAGTACGGCGGCTGGAAGCTCGACGCCGTCGGGTTCGGATCCAGCGGCACGTCCCAGAAGTCCGAGGTGGAGAAGAACGTCACCGGGTCGTCGACGTGGTACTTGGCCAGCAGCGCCCGCTGGATCTTGAACAGGTCCTCCGGGTAGCGCAGATGCGACGCCAACTCCGCGGTGATGTCGGCCTTGGGCTTGATGGTGCCCGGGAAGGCCTTCATCCACGCCGACAGCACCGGATCCTTCTCGTCCTGCGCGTACAGCGTCACGGTGCCGTCATAGGCGTCGACGGTGGCCTTCACCGAGTTGCGGATGTAGGACACCTTCTTATCCGGGATCAGCCGATTGATCGCCACCTCGGTGGAATCGGCGGTGGCCGACGTCAACGACGTCAACTCCGAATACGGGTAGTTGTCCAGGGTGGTGTAGCCGTCGATGATCCACACGATCCGCTTGTTGACGATCGCCGGATACACCGTCGAGTCGGTGGTCAGCCACGGCGCCACCGCCTTGACCCGCTCGGACGGATCCCGGTTGAACAGGATCTTGGAGTTCGAGCCGATCACGTTGGAGAACAGGAAGTTCCGTTCGGCGAACTTCGCCCCGAACACCAGCCGGGCCAGCCAGTTGCCGATCGGCACCCCGCCCACCCCGGTGTAGGTGTAGTTCTTCGTCTCGGTGTTGGTCTCGTAGTCGTACTCGCGGTCTGCGCCCGTCTTGCCGACAATGGCGTAGTCGGACGCGGTGTCGGCGATCACCGGGCCGAAATACACGCGCGGCTGGTCCAACGGGGCGGGCCCGGGAGAGACGACACCGCCGTTCGCGCCCACGACGCTCGCGAGGAACTCCGGGTAGCCACCGTTCTGATTGGGGTCGTTGGCGATTCCACGAACCGTGTTCGCAGGCGAGGCGATGAACCCGTTACCGTGCGTGTACACCGTGTGCCGGTTGATCCAGTCGCGCTGATTGTCGATCAGGCGGTCCGGGTTCAGTTCACGGGCGGCCACCACATAATCGCGCAGGTTTCCATCGGGGCCCTGATAGCGGTCGATAGACAGCTGATCCGGGAAGTAGTAGAAGTTCTTGCCCTGCTGGAACTGGGTGAACGCAGGACCGATGATGGTCGGATCCAGCACGCGGATGTTCGACGTCGTGGCCCGATCCGCAGCCACCTGTGCCGCCGTCGCCGGTGCATTCCCGTTGTAATCGCGATAGCTGACAACGTCATTGGTGAGGCCGTACGCCTGCCTCGTCGCGGTGATGCTGCGACGGATGTAGTCGCTTTCCTTCTGCGCGGCGTTCGGCTTGACACTGATCTGCTCCACGACCAGCGGCCAACCCGCGCCCACGATCAGGGAGCTCAACACCAGCAGCACCAACCCGATGCCGGGGATCCGAAGGTCGCGCAGGAACAGAGCGGAGAACACGGCAGCCGCGCAGATCACGGCGATGGCCAACAGAATCAGCTTGGCCGGCAACACCGCATTGATGTCGGTGTATCCCGCACCGGTGAACGGCTTGCCGGAGCGGGTATGGCTCAACAATTCGTAGCGGTCCAGCCAGTAGGCGACCGCCTTGAGTAGAACCAAGACAC
>CAZRFC010000018.1:0-22787 GCA_964598975.1 uncultured Mycobacterium sp.
CCTCGCCCTCCTCGGGCGGGAAGAACTCCGGGAAGTTCTTGCGGAGAATGTTCTCACTGTTCCGGTCGCGGGCGGCCTGGACGTAGGCCCCCACGATGCTCTTGATGTCGCGGAGCATGCCGTCCAGGGCCGCCGACCCGCCGTGGAACAGCACGATCTCGGCGCCGGGCGGCATGCTCGCCAGGATGTACGGGCCGGCCGCGCCCAGCCTGGCCGCGATCTGGTGGGCCGTCGCCCGCGAGAGCGGAGGGTCCTCGTCGGAACCGCCGCCGTCGCCGCCCCCCGTGCCGATCGTGGGCGGGTCGGGCGGGCCGGGCGGGGCAAGGCTTGGTTCGGGCACGATCGCGGGCGGGCCCTTGACCCGTCGCCACCCCTCGCCCTTGGCGTGGATATACAACGCCCCGTCGCTGGTGAGACAGGTGGACCCGTCCTCGGAGAAGATCGCATCGCCGTCAGGCTTCGGGCGGTTCATCGAGCCTCCATCTGGGCAGGGGTGATCGCAGGGCCTCGCGCAGGCGGGCGTAGAGCGTCCGGTCGTCGTGGCGTCGGCGGGCGGGCTCGGGGCATCCGCCCGCGTCGACGCCGTGGTTGGTCAGCAGGTCCAGGGCGTCGGCGGGCGAGAGGTCGGAGAAGCTGATCTCGCGCTCGTTCTTGATCCCGGGTCGGCGGGCGTTGTGCCGGTGCCAGCAGGCGTGGCGTCGGCGGGCGGGCTCGGCCTGCTCGAACGGGTCGTCGGCGTCCGGGCCGGAGTGCCGGATGGGGTCGTCGGTCACGGGACTGCCTCCCGCTGGCGGATCAGGTCCAGGACCTCCGCGTAGCCGCCGATGTCCACCCTGTTGTCCCGCTTGGGTCGGTGCGTCTCACGGGCGAGCTTGACGCACAGCATGAAGATCGCGCCCTGCGCGGTGGTGAGCGACAGGCCGGTCAGGGCGTTGAACGCACCGACCACGCGGGCGTAGTCGTCGGCGGGGTGCCCGTAGGCCTCGCGGCGGTCCCCGTAGACCAGACCGGCGGCCTCCAGGGAGATGGGCAGTTCGGCGGGCAGGCCGGTGCGCCAGTCGTAGGCGGGGATCCCGCGCCACTGGGCGATCGCCAGTTCCGCCCTCGCCCCGCGCGAGTTCTGCCAGCCGTCCAGCAGCACGATCGCGTCCACCGCGAGCATGGCCTCGAGGTCGCGGCGCATGGCCCCCCGCATGAACTCGGGGGTGGCCGCGTCGGTCGTCTCGTCGAACCCGACCTGCCGGTCCAGTTCGGCTGGTGAGATCACGTCCCATCCCTGCTTCCGCCAGAGCTCGGCGGCGGCGTCGAAGGCGGGGAAGTTGTACAGGACGTGCCCGCGCATGGGGCCGGCGAGGTACACCGCGCCACGCGTCCCCACGCCGCGTCCGGATCCTGCGGGCTCGGGTCGATCGCCCCCCAGTGCTCCAGCGACAGCCGCGTGGGCATCCTCAGGAACACCGGCGGGAAGTTGGGCGTCGGGATCTTGCGGCGGCGCGGCATCGGGCACCCCCTGGTTGGCCTTCCGGAAGACGGCCTCTGAGGCAGCGCGGATGTCGTGGGGGAGCAGGTCGTGGATGCTCATGCGGACACCGCCTTCCGCGCTGCCTTGCGTCGTCCGGGCGTGCGGCCCCGCCCGCGCGTCGCGCCGCCCGGCATCCGCAGCAGCCGCGGCTCGCCGTCGAGGACCACCGCGCAGGCCAGCACCGGACGCCGCGTCGAGCGCCGGCAGTACGCCAGCATGGGGTGTTCCGCGTCCACCCCGCACCCGACGTTCATGGCAAAGCGGCTCCCCGCCTCGGTGGTCTGCCAGGTCAGCCCGCAGCGGCTGTGGTGGTGGCCGATCACCACGCTCGTGCCCAGGTCGCGGGCCAGGTTCGCCGCCGGGTCCAGCCCGCTGGCCGTGTCCCCGTGCGCGTACCACACCCCGTCGATCTCGTGGTTGTACTTCCAGTCCCAGTCCACCCCCCAGACCGCGTTGAAGGCCGGACGCAGGGCGGTTGGCACGCCGGCGTCCACCAGGCGCCGCAGCAGCCGGTCGTCGTGGTTGCCGATGCACACACGGACCGGGCCGACGCAGGACAGCAGCCGGGCCGCCCGGGCCGCCAGCGTGCGGGCCTGCTGGTACTCCTCGTCGATGCCCGGCGCGCCCGCCTCGCGCGTGAACCGCGTCATGCAGTGCAGGTCGGCCACGTCGCCGATCGCCAGCACACGGTCGCACTTGTGGGCCCTGCCCACGCCCGACGCCCACTCCAGGTAGTCCGGATGGACCGCGGGGAAGTGGAGGTCGCCCAGCACCAGCACTCGGGCCATCGTGGCCTCCCGTCTATCGCCCTCATGGCGGACCCCGGGAGTCTACCACACTATCAACCACAGGGGCAACTCAGTGTCAACAACCACCATACATTGTGGATAACTACCGCAGAGCGTCCCGGTCGGTCTCGGGCAGGTCGGCGGGGAGCATGGAGCGGAACAGGCTGCGGGCCCCCAGGGCGTTCTTCCAGGGCAGGATGTTGAACAGGCTCTCGGCGTCGCGGCGGCTGAGCGGGTCGTCCTCGCGCCACAGGGGTCCGATGGTCGAGTTTCCCGCCCGGGCCAGGTCGTTGAGGAACGCCAGGCTGGCGCTGCTCTCGGCGTCGACGAGGCGCGAGCCCAGCCCCGAGTTGCGGAAGTTGAACAGGGCGTCGTCCGACCCGCCCAGGGCGAGCAGGTTGTCCATCGCGCCCGGGAGGACGCTCGACCACCCGGACCGCGCGAACCACGCCCGGGCCATCGCCGCGTTCGTGATGGTCTTCTCCCGGTAGCCCTGCGGGTCCTCCTCGCTGAGCGACCGGACGTACTGCTGGCCCGCCCAGACGAGCGCGCCGGCGATGCCGGTGGACACGATCCGCATGGCGGTGGCCGCGTCGGGCGCCGTCAGGCTCTGGAGGAACTGCTTCTCGTAGGCCTGCACCGCGAACGACCGGAACTGCGTCAGCGTCCGGCCCCACGCGCTGTTGGCCATCCAGGGCAGCAT
Source organism: uncultured Mycobacterium sp. (assembly GCA_964598975.1). GTDB lineage: Bacteria > Actinomycetota > Actinomycetes > Mycobacteriales > Mycobacteriaceae > Mycobacterium. The sequence continues at coordinate 3,014 of CAZRFC010000018.1, forward strand.
CGAGCCGATGTCCGAGGTCTGGATGATCCGGCGGCTCCACTTGTCCACCGCGTCGATGAGCAGGCTGGCCGCGTCCTGGTCGCCCCAGGCCGAGAAGTCCAGCCGCCGCACCTTGCGTCCGAACAGCGCGCCGGGGACCTCGACCACCCCCCGTCCCAGGTCCGCCTCGCGGCGGATCGCCCCGACGATGCGCTCGGCCTGCTCGCGGGTGACGTTCATGGCCCGCAGCCGCGTCGGGGAGGGCAGGCGGCCCGAGCGGGCGATCGCCGCCCACTTCTGGATCGCCGCACCCGCCGCCCAGAGCTGCTGGAACCGGGTGAGCGGGGCCAGGAAGTTCAGGTAGTTGGACGCCGAGGCGGCCCGGTCCAGGAAGGCATCCGCCGCCCGGCCCGCGCGCGCCCCGCCGCGCAGGGCGTCGTCGTCCTCGGCGTGCCGGGCGACCCGGTGGGTGAACTGGTCCAGCCCCGTGCCCAGCACCTGCTCGATCTCCCGGAGAAAGTCGTCGCCGATCCGGCCCGCCTTGAAGTCGTCCAGGAGCCGGCCCAGCGAGGGCATCCCGCGCACCGCCGCCATCAGGCCGGTCTCGGCCGCGATCTGGGCGGTCTCGGGCAGCGAGGCCAGCCCGAAGGTGCCCGAGAGGCGCAGGTGCTGGTACTGCCGCATCCGCCGGAGCATCCGGTTGAGCCCCTGGTCCTTGACCAGCGGCACGCCGCGCAGGTGGTTGTCGATCTGGCGGGCCAGGTCGATGGTCGAGTCGATGGACGGGGACAGCACGCCCTTCTGCGTCGGGACCCGTGCCGCGCGGAGGTCGTCGTGGAGAGCGGACAGGAGCTGGCCCTGCGTGCGGATCGTCCTGCCGGTCGCGTCGCCCACCGCCCGGTAGAGCGGCGCCAGGGCCGCGTGACCGATCATCTGCCGGGTGTACCGCCCCACGATGCTCTCGGCGTCGTTGTCCAGGATGTCCGCGAAGGACAGGCGGCCCACCGGCGTGCTGAGGGTCGTCTGCTCATCCAGCAGGACGCGGGCGCGGAGACGCGTGCTCGTCCCGGCATCCTCGGGGTTCGCGCGGCCCCGGCCCACCCCGTAGAGCACGTCGTCGATCACCCCCCGGTCGGTGACGCCCGCCTCCTTGAGGATCGCGGTCATCTCGTCGGGGTCGATCCCCGCGACCGCGCGGGCCCGGTCGAAGTCGGTGCGGGACTGGGCATCCAGGATGGTTTGCCGCATCCTCCGCCCGACCTTGGCGGCGATCTCGTCGACGTTCTCGAGGTCGGGGTGGGCCCGGGCGAACGCCTCGGCAAAGAGACGGTCCACCTCGTCCTGCCCGTGCAGGGCGATGGCCCTGTTCAGGGCCGGGGCCGAGTAGAGCCGGGGCAGGTACTCGGCGAACGACTCCACGTCCTGGGACCCGAACGCCCCGTGACGCCTGGCGGTGTCGAGCGTGCGGGCCAGGCTCTCGCGCACCGCCCGGGCCCCGTCCAGCACCGCGTCGGTGAACTGCCCGGGCTGCGGGTCGGGGGTGCGCACCGCCTCCGCCACCGCCCTGCTGAACGCCGCCCGCGAGCGGGCGCCGCGCGGGGCGCTCGCCCGGTGGGCCCGGTAGGATCCCTCGAACTCCCGCAGGAACCGCCCGTTCTCGCCCCTGGTCGCACGGTGGACCCACTCGCTGGCTCCCAGCGGGGCGGGCCCGCCCTTGCGGGGCAGGGGGTCGCCCAGCGCCGCAAGGCCCCATCGGCGCACCAGCGGGGCCTCCGATCGACCGAACTCCGCCACGTACGAGAAGCGACCCCGACCAAAGCGGATCGGATCGTCCTCGGGCAGGCTCGTCAGCCGGAAGTCGCCGGCCCGGCGGGCGTCGATGTTGGCCGCCGACGCCTCGGAGGTCTCGCCCCGGGCCGAGTCGCGCAGGCCGCGGCCCTCGACGCTGGCCGTCTCGCTGGTCGGGCCCAGCGGGAACGGGGCGTCTGGCTCCTCCAGCATCAGGCCCCCGGGCGTCTGGCGGAGACGGCCCAGGAAGGCGTCCGGGTCCGCGTCGATCAGGTCGGAGAGTTCCCGGAGGATCTGCCCGTCCACCTCGTCGGAAGCGTCCAGGCCCAGGCTGTTCAGGAGCCGCGAGGCCAGCAGGGCCTTGTCGTCGTCCCCGACCGAGCCGCGGAAGTACAGCCTGCCCTTGTCCTGGGTGATGAGATCGGTGAAGCGGGTGTTCACCTCGCGGGGCGAGGCCGCCCCGAGCGCCAGCACGTCGCGGGCCTCGATGTCGCGCATGGTCCGGCGGGCCGCCGCGGAGAACCGCTGGCCCAGGGCGTCGAACCCCGCCCCGCCGATCGCCCCGCCCAGGGCGGCATACAGCACGTCCCACTCGTCCTGCACGGGGTCCTGGCTGGAGATGTACGCCTGGACGGGCACCGCCGAGGCCGCCCCCAGCACGCCATGACCCGCCAGACGGCGCAGGCGTCCGGCCTTGCCCGCCAGCCAGGGAGCAAGCCCGGTGCCGCCGGTCAGGGCGGCCACGCCCGCGCCCACGGCGATGTCCACGGGATCGAGTATCGCCGCCCCGATGGACAGGGCCATGCCCGTCCAGCCGAGCCGGGAAAGCGTCTCGAGGTTCCTGACCTGGCCCAGCCGCTGCTGGCGGATCGCCAGCGCGTGGTCCATCGACACCGCCTCGGAGAAGTCCCAGAACGCCTCGGGCAGGCCCGCCGTCAGCGCCCTGACGTCGCTGTTCGACAGGATGAAGTCCTCGTCGCGCGCGAAGCCCGAGGCGCTGATCTGGCGCGCGGCCCAGGCGCCCGCCCACTGATTCGAGATCGCCGCCCCCAGGCCCTCGCCCAGGCCGGGCTCGGGCGTCGAGCCCGCCCGCAGGGCCTCGAGGTCCTCGTCCCGGACCGGGATGCCCAGGGAGAGCGAGGAGGGTGTCCTGCTCATCGTTCCCCCGTCAGCCGAAGGCGGTAGAGATCGTCAAACCGCCGCGACTGGGCCTCGCGGGCCCGGCGCCGTGCCTCGGGGTCGGCGGGCAGCTCGTTCACCGCCGACATCGCCATCCGCCGCCTGCTGACGGCCTCGGCAAGCCGCGCCTCAAGGACCAGGAGTTCCAGCGGGTTGTCCGTCAGGCGCCGCTGGGCCCGCAGACGCTCGATATCCTCATCCGCCGCCCGGATGGTCGGCACGATGGACAGGGCACGCTCGCGCCGGGCCTCGAGGCGACGCTCCAGCGAGGCCGACTGGTCCGCCGCCGCGCGGCTCGACAGCCCCGCCACCACGCCCACCATCTCGTCCTCCGACATCGTAAAGTCGGGCCCCGAGGACGCCGGCCCGTTCTGGGCACGGTTCCACAGCATCCACGTCCCGCGCACCTGCCGGAAGGTCAGGTCGTCGCGGTCGACGCCCTCCGCCTCATCCCCGCCCAGGAACCTGGTGGCCGCCACGTCGAGCACCGCCTCGAGACCATCCATCCGGCCCGAGACGGGATCGCCCAGCGCCGGGTGGAGGCCGCGGGTGTCCACCCACTCGCCCCGCAGCAGCCGGAAGCGGCTCGCAAACAGGTCGCGGATGTTCCGGGCCGCCTCGGCCACGGGCACGCCGCCGGCCACCTGCATGGCCACCAGCCGCTCGGCGGCGGGGCGGAGTTCCGGGCCGTTCTGGCCGCGGTCCAGCCAGGAGCCCATCGCAATCTGCACGGGCCTGGCCGAGCCCGACAGGTCCAGACGCGCCAGGCCGATCTGCCCGGCCCGTCGCATGGCCTGGGCCGCGTCGCCGGGGGTCACATACCGGAGAATCGCCTCCGCATTGGTCAGCAGCAGGGCCGACTCGTCGCTCGTGTGCCTCTGGGCCAGCGCGGGGTTCTGGGTGTTCAGGTTCACCCACAGGGCCAGGGCCTCGGCGGACCTCGGGTCGATCGGTTGATCGCCTGCCTCGGCGGTCGGGGCCGCCAGCGCGGCGGCCACCCCGCCCTCCAGGGCGGCCTGCCAGGGGGGATAGACCTCGTGGTTGCGGGTGAGCAGGTCCGCCTTCCTGATCAGGTTGGCCTGGGGATCCTGCACCTCCTGGTCGATCTGGGCAAACGCCAGGGAGATCGCGTCGCGCCGCACCTCGTCGGCGGGCAGGCTCGCCACGCGACCGGACGGAAGGACGTGCTCCAGCGTCCCGGTCAGGCCGTACAGGTCGCCGTCGAGGGCGGCGCGTGTCGCCCGATCGCGGACGCCGGTGGTCCACTGCAGACGGGCCGCGTCGTCCACGCGGCGCTCCGCCTCGTTGATGAGGGGGGCCGCATCCTCGGGCCGGACGTGCATCGGGTCGGTGTCGGGGCGGGACAGGCCGTCCCGGACCGCCTCCAGCACCGCGTCGAAGCGGGACGGGTCGGCCAGGACCTGCCGGCGCAGTTCCGACGCCCGCCTGCTCTGGAAGCGGGCCAGCAGCACCTGGCGCTGGTTCTCGTTCGCAAGATCGAAGCCGGTCATGGCGCCGATGTCCTCGAACGTCTCGGCGAATCGCCCGGGGTCGGTCTCCTGGGCCAGGGTGAGCATCGCCGCGTCGATCGCGCGGCCGGACAGGGCCTCCTGCGTGTCGGTCAGCAGCGCCCGGGCGGACGCCACCGCGGTCGGGAGCCGGTCCTGCAGACTCGACGCCAGGGCCTCGACGCCCGCCGCGTCGCCCGCCCGCGCCGCGCTGACCATCGCCCGGGCCAGGTGCTCGTCCTGCTCGGGCACCGACATGATCCCCCGGGCCGCGTTCAGGCGGAATCGCTCGATGTTCTCGGGCGTCGGGCTGGCCGCCACGTCCGCCACCAGGGCCTGGCCGATCTCCTGCCTCTGGGCGTCGGCCTCGCGGTCCACCACCGCCTGGCGGGCCCGCGCGATCGGACCGAGCGTCAGGTCGCGCACGCGCGAGGCGTAGGCGTCCGACATGCCGTCGGCGATCAGCCCCCCGGCGAGCCGCTGGGCGAACGCCGTGGGATCCTCGCCCGGGGTCGGGGCCAGCCGTCCCGCCTCCACGTCTGCCAGAATGGCGGGCAGACGGGTGGCGACGTCCTGGGCCGCGATGCCCTGGTCCGCCTGCTCCATCTGGGAGCGGGCCCGGTCCGAGGCGGCGGCGATCTCGGCCTCGCGCCGCCGCTGCTCGAGTTCCCGCCGGGTCTGGAGGGACAGGGCCCCGCCGAACACCCGCGCGCCCGCGTCGATCGACTCCCGCACCGCCAGGGCGATGCCCGCGCCGGGGGCCGACACCGGGAGCGGTGTCACCCCGGGGGCCGCAAGGCCCACCTGCTCGCCCAGACGCGGGACGTTGTTGGGGATCTCGCGGCTGTTGAAGCGGCTCATGGAATCGGTCCCACAAAGCCGCGCGAGAGCGTGGCGTCGGGAATGGGCGGGCGGGACGCGGCGCGGAGCCCATCAAGGCCCGCCTGGATCGAGAGCCCGGTCGCGGCCCCGCTGAGCTCGCCCGCGAACGCATCCAGCAGGGGGCTGCGGCGCCGACCGGCCAGGTCCGTCACGGCGGCCTCGCGGCCCGAGAAGATCGCCGCCAGGGCGTTGAACTCGTTGGCCCGGAGCACCGCCAGGTTGTACGACAGGTCGGCGTCGGCGGCCCCGAGCAGCGTCTGGACGTCGGCGCTGTCACGGGCCAGGATCGCCCCCCTGATCCGCTCGGTCCGCCGCCGGAGTTCGATCCCCTCCTGGCGGGCCTGGGCCGACGTCTGGCGGGACTGCACTTCCGCCGCGCGCCGCGTCGAGGCCATCGACGCCGAGACCGCCCGGTTCTGGGCGATCGCCGCGGCTCCGCCCGCCGCCGCCGATCCCAGGGCGAAGAGCAGGGACAGGGTGATCGGGTCCACGCTAGCCGTTCCTCCTGTTGACGTTCACGGCCCACTCCAGGCCCGTGATGGTCGTCGGGCGCGGGTCGTCCGAGGTGGCCCAGAAAGTGGCATCGTCGGCGTCGCCTCCGGCCCACAGCACAAGGCGCCCATATGCCGGGTTGTCGCTGTCGAGCGTGGCCGTCCTGTCGGGCAGGCCGGGCGAGCCCAGGAACACGCGGGTCAGGATCAGGTGCCCGCTCGCCTCGTAGGCCGCGGTCAGGCTCAGCACGCAGGTCGCGTCGTCCAGGTCCGACAGCCCGCGCTCGTCGCGCAGGAACGGCCGGGTGAACTTCACCTCCATCGGGAAGGTGTACCCCACCCGGGCGGTCTGGCCCGAGTAGTTGCCCGTCACCGCCACCGTCGTCGTGCCCGCCGCCCAGCCGGGCGAATCGGAGTCCAGGATCGTCCCGTCCTCAAGCACGATCGCGTCCACCGCCTGCCGGGCCGAGACGTAGGTCCAGGTCGTGGTGCCCGCCGCGTGGGAGCCCGTCAGCGTCTCCCAGACGTCAAGGTGCGGATAGAAGTCGTACCCCTCCGGCTCGGTGGGCTCCTCCAGGAGGGTCGCGGTCAGGAACACCCGCCCCGCCGAGGTATCGACCAGCAGGGCGTACAGGCGCCCGTCCAGCACGGCCACGTCGCGGATCGACCAGCCGTCGGCGAACTCCCACCGGCTCCAGGCCGACTGCACCTTGCGGCGGTTCTGGTCGTAGGTCGCGTAGACCATCAGGTCGTCGTCGGTGTGGGTCGCCAGCACGAACAGGCTGCCCGTCCCGTCGTGGGCCGCGAGCGTCCGCCCCTGCGCGGGCAGGAGCCCCCGGATGTGGGCCGACACGCTCTCGGCCTTCACCGCCGCCGCCAGGTCGTCGTAGGCGTACTCGTAGAGCGTCGCCCAGGACGAATCCCCGGCGGTCGCGCTGGCCCCGAGCAGGTACAGGCGGTCGGCCATCACCGCCGGACGGACCCCGATGGTCTCGATCGTCGTCGTCGCCGTGAAGGCCGCCGTCCCCGGGGTGAGCGTCTCGGGCGTCGAGAGCTCGAACTGCTCGCCCCCGCGGGTGCAGGCCACCAGCGTGCGGCGGAAGGGAACCAGGAACTCCACCTCCGCCACGCTCTGCTGGCCGATCGTCAGCTCGAACGGGTCCGCGTCGGTCGGGTTGGTCGCGTCGGCCACGAAGAAGTTGAACAGGTCGTTCGCGGCGCTGAACGCCACGTACTGCCCCAGGGCCAGCACCAGCCGGTTGCGGTGCAGGGCCACGTCGGTGACGAACTCCCCCGAGGCGATCCCCTTGGGGCCCGGGTTGGTGTACTGGGTGCCGTCGGTCCGGGTGTTCCAGGAGAGCGTTTCCACCGTGAACCGGGTCGTCACGTCGCCGTCGCGCAGCCGCGTGCGCCGCATCACCACCGGCATCTTGGTCGGGTCGGGCTGGGCGTTCACCGCCCCGCTCTCGGCCACACGCGTCCACCGGGCCGCCACGTCCTTGGACATGGCCGCCGACGACGAGGGCACGCCCCCGCCGCCGCTGGCCGTCGTGCCGTCCGAGAACTTGAACATCCGCCCCGTGTCCGTCCAGTCGTAGCCGCTCGAGGGCGCCGACAGGCCCAGGATGTCCGCGTCGTCGCCGCGCCACTGGTTGGTGATCGTCAACTTGCCCTGGGGGGCCGCCGTCACGTCCCACGCCACGCACGCGTCGGGCGCGCCCGCCGAGCGCAGGGCGTCCTGGATGCCCTCGGCAACCTTGGCCATGCTGGCCTTGGGGTTCACGGGGAAGTTCCAGGTCGCCTCGAACTGCCCGCCCACCGCGCTGGACTCGATGTCCGTCTGGTTGGAGCCGCTGATCGCCGAGGACAGCACCACCGCGTCGTTGGAGGTCTTGGAGGCGATCGTGTACCAGCCCAGCGTCGCCGTCCCGCCCGTGATCTTCACCTGGTCGCCGGCCTCCGCCTGCGTGAAGGCGCCGGTCTTGGACAGCGTGAGCGTCGAGAAGGTCCACGTCCCCGGGGCGCCCCCGGTCAGCCCGGGGTTGTACTTGCGCATCTCGATCTTGAACCCGCCCGGGTTCTTCCCCGCGTCGTTCCAGATGTCCTCCGGCTTGTACTCGTTGCCGGCGGTCACGCGCGTGGAGAACGTCCCGAAGGTCACGCCGTCCACGTCGTACCGGTAGAACCCCGCGTTGACCTCGGGGGTGTCCTCCTGGGCCTCGTGGTAGGTCCCGTCGGTCGGCGTGTGGGCCACCATGTCGTCGTAGTCGGCGAACGTGCCCGTCACCGCGTAGGTCAGGCCGGACTCGAAGCCCGTGGGCACCAGGCGGTTCCAGATGATCGTGTAGTCGGCGATGCTCAGCATGCCGATGTCGTCCGCCCCGGGATCCCCGGAGGCCAGGTACGCCGCCGCGTCGTCCGAGTACCCGATGGGGCACGCCTCGCCGTCGTCGTGGTGGCGGACCCGCAGCGTGCCGTCCCCGTACAGGACCACGTACCGCTCCTGCGGGGAGCGGTTGATCGCGTGCATCCGGATGTCGGGCTCGCCGCCCTCGAGCGACTCGATCCGCTCGATCCGCTGGCACCCGGCCCGCTTGCGCAGGCCGCGGGCCACGTCGCACACGACGTTCTGGAGCGACTCCACCTGGTCGATCGCCCGCTGGTGGTCCGGCTGGGTCGAGAGCCCGCCCGTGAGCGAGGGGACCGCGACGCGGATGTTCGGCATGGGCTACCGCTGGCCCCCGTCGCCGATCGGGCCCGTGCCCAGGATCGGCGGGGCGGCCCGCTCGCGGCGGTTGGTCTTGGGCGCCAGCACGCGCTGGCCGGCCTCGGACTCGACCCGCTCCTGCTCCAGGGCGCGGTCCCGCATGTCGTCGGCGTTGAACCGGCGCTGGAACTCGCGCTTGGCCGAGTCCACCACGATCCGCTGGATGTCCGGCGGGAGGTCGGCAAAGTCCATCTGGATGCACCGGCGGACCAGGATCGGCGTGGCCGACCCCATGTCGTAGTCGTTGCGGTGCCCGGCGAACACGATGTCGTCGTGCAGGCTGTACTGCTCGAACCGCTTGATCGCCTCCACCCAGAGCGTGTTGGACTCGACCTGCACGCCGTACTGGTAGCCGACGGTCGACACCGTGACGTTGCTCGGATTGGAGCCGCCGGGGTCCGAGGTCAGGACGATCGTGTCGGTGGCGATCGACTGGACCTCGTAGTAGCCGGTCGTGATGCCCGTGCCCGCCGTCAGGTTCACGCGGTCCTTCCGGCGCCAGCGCGTGTAGGCCGAGACCAGGCCCGACTTGCTCAGCGTCTTGGTCGCGTTGGTCAGCGAGACGCCGGTCTGGCTGAGGGTGTAGCGCGTCACCGCCGCGGGGGTCAGGCTCTCGTCCTCGATGATGTTCACGAAGTCGAAGCCGCGGATCTGGGTGTTGCGGATCGCCCTGTCCAGGTACCGCTCCGCGTCGGCCTGCACGCTCGTCCCGCCCGTGTCCAGCGCCGCGACCTCGCTGGAGGCCAGGCCGGGCAGGCTCGTGATGATCTCGTTGACCGCCTGCAGAATGGTCATCGGTCCGGTCGGGGTTGCCATCGGTCAGTTCCTCCGTCGCCAGGCGCGGCGGTAGCCGCGCACCGCCTGGGCGTGGTCGGTGTCAAGGATGTTCGTGTCGCGCTGGCGGCTCTCCTCCGCCTGGGCCTCCGAGAACGCGGCGATCGCCGCCTGCGAGAGCCGCACGTCCTCGGTCGTCCCCGCGCGGCGCAGCACCCCGCGCGTGTACTGGAGGGCCGCCTCGGTGAGCACCGCACGCCGCAGCCCGGGGGTCATCCGGGCGTGGTCGATCGAGAGCACCACCCGCACCTTCATGGTCTCCAGCCCGGGCGCCGCCACCGACCAGTCGAAGGTGTTCTTGTCCAGGCTGTACAGGTTCCCGTCACGCAGGACCACGTTGTACCGCTCGTGCGGACCGCGCGTGTCGATCACCAGCGTGCCCGCCGGGGCGACGAAGTGGTCGTCGCCGTCGATCTCAAGGTCCACGTACTCGGTGTTGCAGTGCCACCCGCGCGACAGGATCTGCTCCCGGGCGTCGTCGATGTACCGCTCGGCCTCCGCCGCGGGGCTCGTCCCGCCCGTGTCCAGCGCGGGGATGGGACGCTGCCCGCACAGCCGGAGCATCTCGTTGATGTCCGCGATCTTCGCGGCGGCGGCGCTGGCCGCGAGCGACACGCTCAAGAGACCACCACCGTGTCGGGGTTCGACAGGTTGTAGCCCAGGCGACGCCGCCAGAAGTACCACGTGCCGGCGTCAAGGAAGAACGTCACCTCGCCGTCGGCGTCCGTCTCGCCCGAGGCCACCACCCCGATCTCCGAGTTGGTGCTGCTGGAGTTGACCCACACGTCCACCCCGGGGAGCGGGTCGCCGTTGTACTCCACCGTGTAGGTGTGCTGGTTCGCCCCCGCGCCGGCGGACGAGCCGATGTCGCCGATCGCGTCGCGGATCTTCTCCATCGTGTCGGTCCCGGAGGACCACCCGGACCCCTTGACCTCCGTGATCGCCGTGTCCATCTCCGTCTTGGTCGGCGGGTCGTAGGACTGGATCTGGGACAGCACGTCGCTCGGCGACGCGCGGCTCCCGACCGTCGCGTTGATCCGCCCGCCCACCGTGTCCGCCGTGGTGTGGCCGGTCAGGTCCTCGTCGCACACCGCGTCCGCGATCGCCCCCGGCGTGAGCGTCTCGACAAGGAACAGGCGGCAGACGTACGCCACCGCCGTGTCGCCCCCGTTGGGGCTCTTGGCCTGGATCGTGATCGCCTGGTTCGCGGGCACGATGAACGGCCCGTAGGCCGGGACCACCGCCTGCGCCACCGCCGAGAACACCACGTCGGTCGGCGACGGCTGCACCTCGCGCCCGTCCACGGTCGCCTTGAACTGGAACGTGCCGCCGGCACCCGTCAGGTCGTTGCTCGTGCCCGCGTTGTTGCCCAGCGCGATGTGGGCCACCACCAGGGTGTCGGCGGACGCCGAGGGAGTGTGCGTCAGGATCGTGGCAAACGACGTCAGGTTGGCGTTGCCGCTTTCCGAGTCGATCTGCGTCGTCGCCATGTCAAGCCCCCATGTGTCCACCACCACCTGCCCGCCGCCCCCGCCCCCGCCGCCCCCGGGGTTGATCGCCCCGCCGCCCGTCCCCGCCGTCAGCACGCCCCCGCCGACCGTCAGGTCGTCGAGCAGCCCGCCGCCGCGCTTGACGAGCATCGCCAGCACGCTGCCCGGCGCGCTCGTGTCCACCTCCAGCAGGTACGCCGTCACCGTCACCGCCGTGTCGGCCGGGTTCGGACTCGTGATCGAGGCCGAGATCGACGACGGAGCGTCCTCGATGTCCGCGTTGGTCGGCACCAGGAGCAGCCCGCTGCGCAGCAGGGCCGTCGTGGCCCCCACCCGGACCGCCCGGGTGAACGGCGACGGCTCCGCGGCCCGGCCGTTGATCGTGATCGCCACCTCGAAGTCGCCGCCCGAACCGTCCAGGCCGCTCACCGCCAGAAGCACCTTGAGGAACACGGGGGGATCGGGCAGGAACGTCGAGAGCACCGTCGCCCCGGCGGCAAGGTCGTAGACCCCGGGCTGGCCCGGATGGGCCACCACGATGCCATTACCGCTCTCGGTCAGCCCCAGCACCTCCGCGTCGCTCAGGCCAAGCGCCTGATCGTCCGAGAGGAACAGGACATGCGCCAACTACTGCCTCCAGGACTGCCCGTGGGGCACGCCGGCGGAGTGGTTGTCGTGGATGTTGTACCGGCACGAGGCGGGCGTGCCCGTGACGGTCACGATCTGCGCCAGGACCTCGGGGACCTCGCACCCCGTCACCTCGATGAAGCACGAGCCCGAGGAGGCCGCCAGGGTCGCCAGCGGGCCGCCCGGGCCGCAGAGCTGCATGCAGCCGGTCATCCGGACCAGGCCGCCGTTCTGGAGGATGACGCGGGCGCCGCCCGCGACGTTCGGCACGGTGTCCGTCACCGCGCGGATGTCCCAGTACGACCCGCCCGACGACCCGCTCTCCATCTCCAGGATCTTGGTCCGCTTGCCGCCCACCGACGGGTTGTCGAACCGGCAGCCGTCGATGATGTTCACCCCGGAGTTCGTGCCGCCGTACACGGCGTAGGCGACGCGATCGACGTAGTAGCACACCACGTCCCGCATGGTGATCCGCCCGCCCGCCCCGCCCCCGGACACGTTGGCCCGGGCCAGGTACAGGCCGTTCGTCACGGTGTTGAAGTCGGGCTGCTCGATCAGGTGGTTGACCGACTGGTTGTGCTGGATCCGGTAGGCGTTCGTGACGGTGGCGAACTTGCAGCCGCGGTGCCGCGTCTCGGCGTCGTTGGCCGCGTACGTCCCGCTGTCGTCGCCCGCCTGGAAGCCGTTGACGAGCCGGTGGAAGTGGACCCGGTGCACCTCGAACTGCGAGTTGCCCCACGCCCCCGCGCTGGACCTGTACCTGATCCCGGCGCTGGCCGAGGCCGTCACCGTGTCGGTCGTGTTGCCCACCAGCGTGAAGCCCGAGCACAGCACGTCGTGGCACTTGTAGAAGTCCAGCATCGGGACGCCGTTCATCCCGCCCGCCGACGCCACCTTGAGGACGCTCGCGCGGTCGTGGGCGTCGTAGCCCGAGCCGAGGTTCTGCCTCGGGCCCGCACCCGCCAGCGTGAGGCCGACGATCTCAGAGAACAGCAGCGTCCCCGAGATCAGGCTCGTGCCGCGAGGGACCGCGATCCCCCAGAACTGGCCGCTGGCCTTCCACGCGGCGATCGCCGTCGCCCACGCCGCCGTGTCGTCCGTCACGCCGTCGGCCTTCACCCCGAACTTCCGGGGGTTGAGCAGGCCGCCGCCCGATCGCTCGGTCAGGTCGTCGAAGTTGCTCCAGAGCTTCTGCGAGCCGCTGCCCCCGGGGGTGCTGTCGGTCTCGTAGAGCCCCGTCACCGGGTTGAGAACGAGCGCCACTTACGCCTGCCTCCCCGGAACAGCAGCACCGCCGCCAGACACATCGGCAGGCACGACAACGGGCACAGGAACGCGAGGAGACTCACGGAGGGCGGCGTCCCAGCCGGACTCGCGTCCGGCCAGGGTTGCGGCCTCGCGCTCGGCCTCACGCCGCCGTGCGGCATTGCGGGCGTTGGCGGCAAGAGGTCCGCCGACGAGTAGCGTTGCACCAGCCCCGGCGATCCAGTTCCAGGGGGCGGGGAGGACGTTGGCGGCTGCTCCGAGGAAGTCCCCGGCGGACTCGGGGAGGCTTGCGACGGGGACGCCGACGACGATCTCACCGCCCGGGGCTCGCCCCGCCGCGCACCCCGCCTGCTGGGTCGCCAGCAGCACGATGAGCGCGACCGCCCCGAACACGGTGATCAGGTCCCACGGGCGCGGGCCCCTGCGCTGGGTCATTGCTTCCACCTCTCCAGCGCCGACAGGCGCCTCTCGTGATCCTCGTCCATCTTGGTCAGACGCTCGATCGCCGCGGCCACCTTGGCCGTGTTCTGGGCGATGAAGTACACGCCCGCCGCCACAAGGGCGACAAGCGTCAGAATGGCCCCCCAGTCCATGTGTCAGCGGCTCCTCTGGCGCTGGGGAGTGTTGAGCGCGGCGTCGGTCGCCGCGGCGGCGTTGGGCAGCGCCGTCAGCCCGAGCCGCACGGTGTCCTGCGGGTCGAACGCGACCAGCTGGATGTACACGCCCTGCACCACCATGTCGTCCACCGCCCCGCCCACCATCACGCCGTTGACCCCCGTCGCCAGGGCCGCGTCCGGCAGGTCCAGCCGGTAGTACCCGTCGTCGATGTGCTCGAGGCCGCCGTCGGTGTGGGCGGTGGTGAGGGCCGCCAGCGCCGCCGGGGTGATCGCCACCTTGGCCGCGCCCTCGCGCCGATACCACAGCGCGATGCCCGTCGTGTTGTGCTCCACGGCCTGCTCGGGGAGGAACGTCGTTGAGTCCAGGATACGGATGACCACGCTCTGGTCCGTCGAGCCCTTCTTGATGAGCATCACAGCGAGCCTCCGCCAAGGTGTGAGAGTCCGAGGAGCGCGTTGCCGGGCACGGGGTTCGTGTAGTCGATCTCGCCGCGCACGTGGTCCACCCGGAACGTGCTGGACCCCTCGTCGCCCGTGTTGTTCTGGACGACCAGCGACACGCCGAAACCGCTGTTCTTCACGTCCGCGCCCGTGAGCGCGACGCCCCAGAGATCGGACGCGCCGAACTGCACCGTCGCGTCGGTGGTGGAACTGCTGCCGCCCGTGGCCTTGTTGGTCGCCCCGGACTGGGTGGTGCCCGCCTTGACCAGGTAGACCTGCGTGAACGCGAACACCTTGCCCGCGTTCTGGCACGAGCACTCGCAGTACATCCGGATCGCCGAGATCGTCGCGCCGTCCGCGATCTCCGAGACGCCCGACGGTCCGGTGGCCTTGAACTCGCCGCTGGTGCCCGAGTCGGCCACATGCACGGTCGCGTAGACGTTGTCCGACGACGCCGCGTTGGCGGCGTTGGACCAGCCCGTCCCGGCGAAGGTCCCGAAGGTGACGCTGGCGGTGGCCACTAGAGGCTCTTGACCTCAAGGAAGGCCACCTCGGGCGAGCCGGTGGGGTTGTACGCGGTCTTGACCGCCGCCAGCACCTCGTTGCAGCCCTTCCGGTCGATCAGGGGCGTGGGCGCGGTGTACTGGTACGTCCCGTCGCCCACGTCCGTCGCCGTCGCGCCGTTGAGCGTGAACGACGTGTTGCCCAGGGAGTCCTCCAGGCGGATCCAGGCGCCGCTCGCGCCGCCGACTGTCGTGCGGCCGTAGAACTCGACGACCGGATCGGTCCCGTCCACGTCACCGGCGGCGTAGCCCATGCGGGCGATGAGGTACTTCCCCTCGTTGAACGCCACGATCCGACGCGTGCTGGCGGTGATGTCGGCGGTCGGGTTGATCACCGTGCCCGAGGCGTCCTGGTCGTCCATGCCGCCGGCGGTGATCGCCTGGATCCAGCCGGAGACGATCGAGGCGTCGTAGGCGTTGTCGCCGTGCGACCGATTGCTCGGCGCCGTGACAGTTGTTCCAATCGCCATGCGGCGGCTCCTGTGTCAAGTTGCGTGGCAAAAAAACACCCGCCACCCTTGCGGGAGAGCGGGTGCGGAGGATGCCGGCGACGATGCGCCGGGATGGAGATTCAGCGGGCCTGGATGACGCCGATGTAGTCCACCAGAAGGGCCTGCTCGGCGGCCTCGTGGGTCTTGACGCCGAACAGGATGTGCATCTCCTCCAGGCCGGCAAGCGTGATGTTCTGCGTGGTCCCGGCGGTCAGGGTCGAGCCGCCGGACGAGTTGTAGAAGGGGGTGAGCGTGCCGGTCGTCCCGTCGCCGGGATCGAAGGCGAACACGAGCGTGTAGGTGCCGCCGTTGGTGAACGCCACCAGGTCGTCGTTGTCCTGGGTGGTCGCGTTGGAGCCGATGAACTCGATGTTCGCGTTGTCCTCGCCCTTGAAGAAGACGGCACCGTCGAACGAGGTCATCAGCGTGCCGGCGTCCACGATGGAGTTGGCCCCCACCGTGTCCGACAGGCCGATCACGAACGAGCCCTTGCCGGCGGTCGAGCCCGCCGTGTGCTTGACGCGGCACAGGAACAGGGCGGGCTTGTCGGCGGCGAACTTGAACGCCTCCGAGCGGCTGGAGTTGTAGGCCTCGTCGTTGTCGTCGCCGTCGCAGGCGATCTGGTAGAAGCCGCCGGCGCCGTCGGTGTGGTCGCCGTTGATGAGGGTGGCGCCGGCGTCGGCCACCGTCGCCCAGGCCGTGGTCAGGCCGGTGGTGTCGTCCTTGTTGCCGGTCACGAAGTCGTCGAAGAAGACGATGAAGTCGAGCGGGTTGACCATGCCCGACAGCAGGGTCGGGATGAGGTCGCCGCCGATCGCGTCGTTCTTGCCGCGCACGAACACGGCGCGGAAGGCGTCGTTGACGGAGATTTCGAGGCGGTCGTTGGAGTCGATGGCGGGCTGGCCGGTGGACTCCACCGGGTTCAGCGTCTCCACGTCCACCACCCGAAGGCTGTTCTTCGGAGTGAGATCGGTATTGCGGGCCATAAGGCTGGATTCCTCGGGCGCACGGCGTCATCCGCCGCACGCGCGCAAGCGGTGCGTGTGGTCGGGATCAGACGTTGGAGTTGACGGCGATCGAGCAGGCAAGCCACTGATCGACCGTGCCCAGGCCGTAGAAGCGCTGGTGCTTCATGCGCCAGGTCATCGTCTCCTCGTGCCAGTAGACCTTGGTCATCGGGGGCGCGGCCTCGACGCCCACCACGGCGCCGTGCGCGGCGTTGCCGCCGTTCACCGCCCCGCGATAGACGCCAACCGCCACCGGCTGGCCGTAGGTCGAGGACACCCGGTAGTCGCCGGTGTACTTCGACAGGTCGGTGTTGCCGCTGGCCGAGTACGCGCCCGCGGTGATGTTGCCGCTGGGCATGTGGTTCGTGACGATCAGGTTGAAGCCGTAGAGCTGGCCCAGGAACCGCGTGCGCAGGGCGTTGGCGTCCGGCACATAGTCGCGGTTGACCAGGCGGGTGCTCTGCGTCAGGACGTGCTTGATGTACGGGCTGACGAACAGGTCGATCCCGTTGGGGTCGATGTTCTTCTGCTCCAGCTCGTAGGCCAGCTCCGCCAGGTCGGCCTCGAAGTTCGCGGCGCCGGTCGAGGAGACCGGGTAGGCGGTCGGCACGTCGGCCACGTTGCGGCGATCGACGAGCGTGCCGCCCTCGTGGATGTTGGTCACGGCGGCGGTGCGCGAGCAGTTCACCAGCAGGCGGGCCACGCGGTTGTCGAGCTGCTCGGAGATGTGCCTGGCGCACTCGCGGATCATGCGGGGCGACAGGTCGAACTGGCTGAGGGTCTGGTCCTCGTAGGGAAGGCGCAGTTCCTTGTACACCACGTCATCGACCGCGACGTTGGTCTCCTGCTGGACGACCGTGCCGCCCTCGGTCTCGGCGCCGGGGACGTGGTACAGGGGGTCCTCCGGCGAGTTGCCGAAGGTCACGAAGTCCTTGCTGGCCGTGCCGGGGGCCAGAGGCTCCATGCGGACGACGCCCGAGGACACGAACAGGTTCATGTCCTCGAAGGCTTCGGAGACCTGAGCGTCCAGCTCGGTCCAGGTGAGAGCGCGGGTGTCGCCAGACACCTCCAGCGCGCGAGCGATGTCGAAGGGCATTGGGATGCTCCGGTTGGGTGCGTGCGTGAGCGGTCACTTCGCGCCTTGCCAGGACCGGAGGTGTCCACGACGATGCCGCGCGGGCCGCCGAAGCGGGTGTCCGCGATGCCGTGTGGGCTGCGAGTCTGGATGGGGACGACGGGCGTCGCCGCGCCGGTGGTGCCCTGTCGGGCCCGGCGGGCGAAACCCAAAATGCCGCAGGCCCCTTTCGGGACGTGCGGCACGACCTCGCATGGCCGTTCTGCTCTACTTCTTGGACGCCTTGGCGGGCGCCGGGGCTGGATCGGGCGCGGGCACAGGATCGGGCCTGGGCGCCGGCGCGGACTGACCGAGGATCATCGCGCGAAGCTCGGCCAGTTCGCGGGCCTGCTCCTCGATCTGCTTGGCCATCAGGTTTTCGGGCGTCGGCGGCACGAGCGGGATGTTCCCGTTTCGGGCCGCCTCCGCCGCGGCCAGCAGCGCCGCCGTGGTCCGGTCCGCGTGGAACACCTTGGCCAGGATCTCGCCGTCCGGGTTGGGCGTGAACTTCGGCGGTCCCCAGTTCTTCTGGATGAAGGCCGTGAAGCCGCGGTCAAAGGTCGGCACCTCATTGCCGTCCTTGTCTGACTTGCTGCCGTTGATCTTTTTGGTCGAGACGATGTGGAGGTTGGCCCCCAGCTGCTCGACGATCCAGGGAACGTTGACGGTCTGGTGACTCAGGTTCATCGGGGTCCGGCTCCTCCTCGAACGATCCACCCGGGAGTGCGGGCCAGCCGGGCCTGGAACGTCGTGTCCTTGTCCGGGTCGATCCCGCGAGCGCGGAGTTCACGCCGGACGATGTTCATCTCGCGCGTGCTGGAGAACGGCTGGCCGCCCGGCGGCGGGCTCTGGCCCTGGCCCCCAAGGATGCCGCCGGTCGGGGCCGCGTTCTTCTTGCCGTACAGGTCGATCAGTTCCGTCAGGCCCTGCTCCATCGTGTCGTCGCGCCCGAGCTTGGCGTTGATCGCCTTCTGCTCCTCGGGCGTCAGACTCGACTCGGCCCACGACGCGATGACCTGCCACTTGTCCGGACCGCCCGCCTTGACGTGGGCGATCTTGAGGGCCAGGGCGTCCCTGGCACGCTTGGCCTCCGCCACCGACTGCTGGGCCGACAGCACCTCCTCGACCGCCTTCCGGGGCAGGCCGAGTTCCTTGAGCTTGGACGCCACGTCGTCGGGGAGCGCCTTCTTCTCGGCGAACACCTTGCCGATCTCGTCGGGCTTGGCCCCGACCTTCGCCAGCACGGCCTCCAGCCCGTCGTTCTCGCCCCACTCGGGCACCTGCCTCTTGCGCAGGACCCCGAGCTCCTGGGACTGCTGGCCCAGCGTGCGCTGGAGGCTCTCCAGCGCCGACACCACCTCGTCCACCGACTTGTACTTGCCCCCGATCAGGGCCGGGGGATTCTCCGCGGCGCCGCTCGGGGCGCCTTCTGGCTCTGCCATCTTCACCCTTCCGTGTTACTGCGGGGCGATCGCGGCGCGTGCCGCGTCGCCCGCGACCGAGATCGCTTCATCCGCCCCGCGCGCGGCGACCGCCTCGCGCATGGCCTGGGCCCGCTCCTGGGCCCGACGCTCGGGCGACTTCACAAAGCCCGGCTCGTAGAACTGGGCGTACCGCGTCACCACGTCCATCACCACGCTGTAGTCCAGGGCGGCCATCGCCTCCGGGCCGAACGCCTGGGCGATCTGGCCGATCTCCAGAACCTGGGCGATCTTGTTGGCGCCCGCCAGCGCGGACAGGCCGGTGAGCAGGTGGATGTCCTCCAGCCGGTCGTCGCGCAGAGGCGCCATGAGACGGGCCGTCTCGGCCCGGTAGATCGCCAGCTCGATGAGCGGACGCTGGAGGCTGTCCGCCAGCGGCACGAAGAACCCTCCCGTGGCCTCCTCGACCTCCTGAGCCACCAGGCGGACCTGCTGGGCCGTCACGCGCTCGCCGCGCGGCGTGGTGCTCTGGTGCAGGGCCACCGTGCCCTTGAAGTTGTCCTCCAGCCGGATAAGGTGATTCAGGATTGCCCCGTAGTCCGCGTTCTTGTTCGACTGGAGCATGGCGACGTTCTTCACCATGCCGTCCGAGACCTCCGCGCCGTCCACCACGCTCCCGGGGCGGCCCGTCAGGGCCTCGTCGCGGACCTGGCAGCCGATCCCCCGGAACAGCTTGAAGTCCGACAGGATCGCCGCGAAGTCCAGCATCCGCTCGTGCAGCTGGTCGATGGACGCCAGGGCCCCCAGACGCAGTTCCACAAACCCCCGGCCCTCGTCGTCGCCCGACACCAGCTCGTAGGGCGTCTCGATGTACGAGCAGACCTTCTCCTCGCGCTCGGAGATGACCTTGCCGTTCATCTCCTGGAGGACAAGCCAGCGGCCCGAGAGGGGCTGCCACCGGACCTGCGTCACCAGCGGCATCATCCGCTCGTGGGCGTCGCGCTGCTCGAGAACGTCGTCGTCCAGTTCCGCCAGGCGACGCTCCTCCCGCGGGAGCTCCAGCGGGTCGATCATCTCCTGGATCGTGATCCGGAGAATGTCGCCGCTGCTGTCCCGCCGGATCACGAACTGGTCACGACGGAAGTTCTGGAACGCCATGTCGTCGCGCAGCAGCGACAGGGCTTGGCCTGTGATGATGCACTGCGACAGGTGCTGACGCATGGCCGTGCGGAAGTGGGACGAGCGGCGACGCTTGGCCGCGGAGCGGCGCGACCCGGACAGACCGCCGGATTCCAGGTACGCCGCGACG
>CAZRFC010000019.1:0-22703 GCA_964598975.1 uncultured Mycobacterium sp.
GCGGGCGGCACTGGAGTCGGCGGCCACCCGCCTGGAGTCATCGTTGGTGACGGGCCGGCCGATCACTGTCACCTACGACGTGGTCGGCGAGAACAACGCCGGAACGGGTTGGCTGGGAACGTCTTTCGCGAAGTTCAGCAGCGGCAGCGCCGGCTTCTACGGCACCGTGGTGCAGACCCGGATCATCACCGGGGTGGACGCCAACGGGTCGGCCACCGACGGCCAGATCGGGATGAACTTCGCCTACCCGTGGGCGCTGGGGAACACCGTGCCGAACAACAAGTACGACTTCCAGTCGGTGGCCACCCACGAACTGGTCCACACTCTGGGCATCATGTCCGGACTCGGCGACCCTGCGGGCGCGGACCGGAACTGGACCACCTACGACAGCTTCCTGGTGACCGCCGACGGCACCGATCCGATCGGCGCCAACTACGTGTGGAACACCGCCTACACACCGCACCTCACCGGCAGCAACGGCGGCCTGTACTTCGCCGGACCCAACGCGGTCGCGGTCTACGGCGGCCTGGTTCCGCTGTACACGCCGTCCACCTGGACGTCGGGATCCTCGCTCGTCCACCTCGACCCGGCCTACGCCCCGGCGGGCACCACCTATCTGATGGATCCCAGCGACGGCTACGGCCCGGGCGTGCGGACGCTGACCGCCGTGGAGGCGGCGATGTTCACCGACCTGGGCTACACCGTCTATCAGCCCGGGGCCTACGCGGTGTTCTTCTTCGGGTTCTTCCTGCGGCGCCGGCCGTAAGGTTCCGCTCTCCTTTGGCGAACCGGCGCAGTGCGGTCGACCGACCATTGAGAGGTCTTGGCCACTGCATGGCCTCAGTCGAGGTGCCGGTCGGCATCCATCCGTTGGTGAAGTACACGAACCACATCGATCACTTCGTCGCTGCCAATCCGGTAGTACAGCGTGTGCGATCCGACAGCGTGCTTGCGGTAACCAGGGCGGACGTCATGCAATGCCCGTCCGATCGTCGGATTGGAAACGACGCGTTCGATCGCACGCTGAATTTCGCGCAGGTACTCCTCGGCCTGATCGTCATCCCACCGCTGCGAGCTGTAATCCCAAATCTGTTCGAGGTCGGCACGCGCGGCTGGTGAAAGCACATACCGGCTCACCGGCGGCGAGGCTCCTCGGCTCGCTTACGGGCAACGAACTCGTCGAAGTCGAACGGCGTCGAGTCACCACTTTGCTCGCCAACGATGAGGGCCTGTCTCAACGCCCGCAGGCGGGTCTCACGATCCTCGAGCAACCGTAGGGCAGACCGCACTACGTCGCTGGCCGAGCCGTAACGGCCGGAAGCGACCGCATCCTCGATGAACGCGCTGAAATGCTCATCAAGGCTGAACGACGTATTCCGACCCACACGCACGAGGGTACCAATTCTTGGTATCAGCGGCTAGCTCCGTGAAGAAGATGTGCCTACCGACCGCGGCGCTAAGCCCCACCCATCAGGGAGCGCCACTGCTCCAGGTTGGACACCCGGTAGACGTAGTTGGTGTGCTTGACCTCCGAGAGGGGGGCGCTGGGGTCCACCGAATACCAGTGGCCCGGGAACACCGTCGGGTCACCGGACAGCGCGGCCAGCTGCTGCAGGCTGCGGAACATCTCGTCGACGTCGCCGCCGGGGAAGTCGGTGCGGCCGCAGCCGTCGAGGAACAGGGTGTCCCCGGCGACCAGTCGGCCGTCGAGCAGGAAGCACTGGCTGCCCGGGGTGTGGCCGGGGGTGTGCAGCAACTCGATCTCGATGTCGCCGACGTTGACCTTGTCGCCGTGGTGGTGGGAGGTGAGGTCGCTCATCGGGATTCCGGTGACCCGCGAAACCCATTGCGCCTCATGGGTGTTGACGTGGACGGGCACGCTGACCCGTTCCAGCAGTTCGGCCAGGCCCTTGAGTTCGAAGCCCATCATCGACCCGCCGACGTGGTCGGGGTGGTGGTGGGTGACCAGCACCCCGGACAGCGTCATCCCATCGTCCTGCAGGGTGTCCAGCAGGTCGCCGGCGGCGTAGGCCGGGTCCACCATCACCGCCTCGCCGGTCTCCCGGTCCCCGATCAGGTAGGCGAAATTGCGCATCTGCTGGGCGATCACGTCGTCGGGGGCGAAGTCGCGCCCGGAGAGCAGTTGGCGGAAGTAGAGGCGGTCTGATCCCATGCGCACAAGCCTATGCCCGGCCGTGGCCGCGGCTAGGATCATCCGGCACACATCGCGAGGAGGCATGGTGAGGGTCAATCCGCTGGTTTCGGGCCTGCTGGTGCCCACGACGGCGTTGGCCGTCGCCCTCGGGCCGGCGGTGGTCCCGCCCCCGCCCACCCCGACGGCGGTGCCCGTCGTGCACGTGGAGTCCATCGCGTTGGCCGGGATCGGCCAGGACATCTACAACGCCATCACCCCGGTGGTGCAGTACGTCGTCGGCGGGGCGTCCTACCTGATCAACTTCGTCCCGGTGGTCGGCGGCATCGCGGCCGCCCAGATCAACATCGGCTACTTCCAGGGCATCCAACCGGCGGTTGCGGCCACGGTGGACTACGCCGCCGCCCTGGTGCACGACCCGTTGGACTTCTTCCCGATCACCCGCGGCTACGTCGACACCCTGGGCGGGATCGGCCGCGACCTGGTGTCGGCCGAACTGCGGTTCCTCGGCTTCAACGAACTGCCGCCCCGCCCGGCCGCCGGCCAGAGGACAGTTGCGCCCGCCCCGGTCGCGGCCAGCGAGCGGAACGCGGTCGTCGCTCCGCGCCCCAGCACCGGCGCCCGCTCGATGATCCCGCCCGCGCCCGTTGCGGCCGTCCGGAGCCCGGAACAGCCCCGGTCAACCAGTCCCCGTGGTGCGGCTCAGCGCCGCGGGTCCGCCGAGACCGGCCGGCAGAAGTCGGTGACGGGTCGTACCAAATCGACGAGCTGAATCGGCTAGCGCGTGACGCTACGTCGTTGGTGGATGCCCCCCGACGCCATGGCGATCTAGCGAAGCTCTTCCGACGAGGGCGCGGAGCGCTGACTCGTAGTCATTACAGACCTGGTTCCATGAGTAGTGCTTCTTTGCCCGCTCCATATTTGCGGCCCCGAATGCATCTAATTCAGACCGGCAATTCATCATCCGGAGAGCGGCGCTTGAGATGGCTTCAGGCGTAGGATCGACGAATTCGCCGTGTGGTCCGAGGACCTCCCTGTTGTAAAGGGCATCGCGCGCCAGGATTGGCGCTCCTGCGGCCATTGCTTGTACCAGTGCCGGGTTGGTGCCGCCAACGCTATGTCCGTGGAAATAGAGGCCGGCATGCTGCCACAGGGCCATAAGTAACCGGTCGTTATTGACGTGTCCAAGCCAGGACACGTTCGAATACCTTTCGGACAAATCCTTTGCTTCGGCATCCAGTTCGTCTCCGTATCCGGAGTCTCCGACAATGACCACGGGCCATTTAGCGGAGATGCAGGGTATTGCCCGGAAGAATTCAGGAATGCTGTTTTCGGGAACGAATCGAGCCACAACAAGTACGTAGCCCCGATGGGTCAAGCCTTCCGGCACCTCGAGCGGGGGCGGTACTTCTCCACCGTAGGGAATGAAAACTCCGGTTGCTCCGAACTCGCTGCGCCAGCGGGCTTCGATTGAGTGCGAATCGAAGATCAAACCGTCCGCCCACCTCGCCGCACACCTGGCCCCTCCGTGGAATACGCGTTTTGCGAGCGGTCCCCATTTGGCCCTTTCCCAGTCGATTCCGTCGACGTTGACCAGGGTCGGGATTCTGCGCGATTTCAGGAGCGGCAGATAGTAGGCGTTGGCCGTATTGAAGACCAGGGCGACGTCTGGACGTCGGATCACACTGTCGAATGTGGAAGTCAGTCCGTAGGACAGCGTGCTCAGCCTTCGTGTTTCGAGTCCCGGCGTAGTCCTGTTTACGATTCGCCGATCGATGTCTGGGTCGTCTGCTTGCGTCCTACTGCGACGCCCGTAGACCGTCACTTCCCAGCCCTGAGATGCCAAGTGGGGCGCAATCTTACGGACGGCAGTTTCGAAGCCTCCGTAATAGCTCGGGTATCCCCGCGTTCCGATCATCGCGACTGAAAGCAAGGATTTCTCCACTGTGCAAAGCGTCCGGTTCGTTTTGTGCAGCCCATTGTGCCTGTTGGGCGCGGAATCTGATGCTCACCTGCCGAATTTGGCCGCATCATGAGCGATGGCCCGAGAGGTTCGATCGGCGGTGTCCTTCCGCGCGAGAGCCGCCATGCTTACGGACTACGCCGCCATTCCGGGCCGTCAACGACTCATACACCGACAGATGCGCCGCTGCCACGGCTGCCCAGGTCCGCCGCGGGTCGACTCGGCGTGGCCGGTAATCGTTGTCGAGGACGGCGAGCAGAGCACGTGCCAGGTCATCCGCACATCCAGGCGTAACGAGTAGATCCTCGTGCGCTACTAAATCGCGTAGCCCATCAACGTTGGTAGCGACAATCGGCTTGCCCGATGCGAGCGCTTGCGCTCCGACGCCGCTACCGGACGCCGAAAGGTACGGCAAACAGACCGCCCGCGCTTGCGCGAGTGCCAGTTCGAGTTCACGTCGGGAGTACCCGGACCAGGTGGCGTGGACTCTCGGGTCAAGGCACGCGGAATCAAGGCCGCCCAGGCCGTCTCCGGGATTGGCAAGTATCCGTAGACGGGCGTCGGGCCGCGTGGTCCAAACCTTTTCCATCGCGGACAAAAGCGTGTCTATGCCCTTATAGCCGGTCACCCTGCCGAAGAAAAGGATCACTGGAGAGCTAGGGCAATCGTCGGCGCGCCGGACGGCGTCAACTCCATGCGGGATGACGACGGCCTTGCGCATTTCGTGCGGAGCCAGTCCGTGCAACCCGGAATCGGTGTGGACGATGATGACATCTGCGAATCTGCGGTAGAGGTGTCTGAGCCATTCCCTTGTCAGTCCCTTCGCACCGCGTTCTTTGGGGAGGCCGATCCGGGGACCCGGTTCGTGGACAGTGAGAACAGTAGGCATACGCCAGGCAAGCCAAAGCAATCGTGGGTCATAGTTGATCTGAAGATGAAGGACGTCGTACCTCGAGTAGCTTTTCCGGCGGAAAAGCTCGCGAAACGCAGCGGAACTCATCGAGAAATATCCACCGGGGAGCGTGATTACGCGATGGCATTTCTCGATGAGCCTGGAATTGATATCGGCTTCGTCCTGTCGCCGTCCCGTGAATTCACGTGTGTCGCGGCGGATCACCAAGTCGATCTCGTGAGACGTCTCACTAGATGCGAATATCAGACTCGCTGTGTATTCCTTGAACCAGTCGCAGTAATGAAGGATCCTCATGGCTGGGCGCGGCAAAGCTCGAACGTCTCTTTGGATCGAACTAGGTCTACGATCAATTTTTGGGTTTTGGTCACGCTTTCTTCGAAAGTGAATTCGGATTCAACACGGCGTCTGCCGGCGACGCCCACCCGGTCGGCAAGGCCGGGATTCGTCAACAGTTCCGTGAGCTGCCGCGCGAGATTTATCGGATCACCGGGCGGGACTAAGTATCCCGAAACCCCATGCTCAAGGATCTCGCTCGTGCCACCCACCTTCGTGCAGATGACCGGCCGGCCACAGGCCATACCCTCAAGCACTGACATCGGGAGACTCTCGGAATGCGAACTCAGAACATGTATGTCGATAGCGGGCAGCAAACGGTCCACATCCGCATGCGCCCCCGCGAAATACACACGTTCCTCGATTTCGAGGGTCTTGGCGAGGTCCTCAAGTTCCTTTCGCTGAGGTCCGTCGCCAATAATGAGGAATTGCGTCTCGGGCAGGGACTGCAGCACGATGCGGGCGGCGGCGAGGAACGTTGCATGGTCCTTTACCGGATGGAGCCTGGCGACCATGGCCACCACGGGACAACCCAAATCGGTTCCAAGTTCGGCTGCGAGATCCACTCCAGTTCCAGCGTCGAAGTCCTTGATAGCTACGCCGGGACGAATGATGTGGATCTTCTCTAATGGGTAGCCCCGAACCGATGACATGAAATTGATCTGGGAATCGGTGACGCCGAGGAACTTGCTTGTGAAGGGTATTAACGCGCGGTCGGAAATCTCGCGCAGCAAACTACGGTGGTCGATATTGATGGATTCATGCACCCAGAGAATCTGGTGTCTGACCCTGTTCAACAAGCCTGCCAGCCGACCGATTATCGAGGTGCCGGCACCGCTGCAAACGACGACGTCAGGTCGGTTGCGCCGCATGTGTCGGGCTAGCCCGAATAACGCTCTGTGCGCGTTCCTCGCGCCGCCGAGTCGCAGTGCCGTGGCTTCAATCCCGGCGGAGGTCAATTGTTGGAAAAGATCGCCCTCCTCGCCCGCGCAGACCAGCGAGGCTTCGAACTCGCTCGGATCGAGCGCAGGCAGGAGCTTGGTGATGATTCGCTCAGCCCCCCCGACTGTGAGCGTGGGAACCACGAACAGAACGCGGATCCGCGATTGTTCCACTCGACTACACCTGTCTCGTCAACCCTGAACGACGCAAGGATACGTCAGACAGCGCGATAGTACGTTTTTGCTCCGAAAGTGACCGGCTGCCTCGATTGTTGTTGCTGGCATCGACGTGGGGAGCCTAAAGTGACAGCGTGGCGCGCTATCTGGTCACGGGTGGCGCAGGCTTTATCGGGTCGCACCTATCCGCAGAGCTGCTTGCCCGCGGCGACGCGGTCCGGGTGGTGGACAACCTTTCGACCGGCCTCATCGACAATGTGCTGCCCGGTGCCGAGTTCGTCGAGGGTGATCTAACTGATGCCCAAACCGCTCTTGAGGTGGTCGAAGGCTGCGAGGTTGTGCTGCATCAGGCCGCCCTCCCCTCGGTGCCTCAATCGATTGCCGGTCCGCGGCCCTCGCATGAAGCGAACATCAATGCAACGTTCAACGTACTGATGGCTGCCAGAGAGTCCGGGGTGCGCCGCGTCGTATACGCGGCCTCCTCATCGGCCTACGGCGACACTGCAATCCTGCCCAAGGTCGAGGAAATGCCCGCCCAGCCCCGCTCGCCGTATGCGCTGCAGAAACACGTCGGCGAGGTTTATTGCCGACTTTTCACCCAGCTTTACGGTTTGGAGACGGTCTCGATCCGCTACTTCAACGTCTTCGGGCCGCGCCAGCGCGCAACGTCACCGTACTCCGGCGTGCTCTCCCTGTTCATCAAGGCGGCCCTGTCGGGCATGGCGCCGACTATCCACGGCGACGGCCAACAAACTCGAGACTTCACCTATATCGACAATGTCGTCGATGGTGTCATGCGCGCCATTGATGCCGAGGGCGCCTCCGGCCAAGTGATCAATGTGGCAAGTGGGACGCGGGTGTCGCTCAATCAGGCCTGGTCTGCGTTGGAGGCGATTCTTGGGCCGTTGGGGACCCCGGTCTACGGCCCGCCGCGTGTCGGTGACGTCCGTGACTCGCAGGCCGACATCAGCAAGGCCGCACGATTGCTGGGCTACCGCCCCCAGGTCACCTTCGAGGAGGGTCTACGAAGAACGGTGGAGTGGGAGCGGTTTTCCCTCAAGTGTCAGGGGCGGATTCCGTCGGTGACGATCAGCGATGTTTGCTGACTATGATCGGCCCCGTGGATGCGGGTCAATCCGGCGGACCTCTGGTGACGGTTTACGTCGTCAACCGGAATTACGGGAGGTTTCTCCAGCAGGCTGTCGACAGTGTGCTCGATCAGGATTATCCCTTCATTGAAGTACTCGTCGTCGACGACGCTTCAAGCGACGAGGACAGCGCCGCTGTCCTGGCGGCGTTGGAAGGGTGTGCTGGAGTCCGGGTCATCCGACAGACCTCGAATCGCGGACTTACGGTATGCGCCAACACCGCCATCCGGGAGTCCAGTGGCGAGTTCTTGATGCGCCTTGACGCCGACGACTATCTCGAATCTTCTGCGGTCAGCACGATGGTGAGCGCGATCGAGGACAGCCCGGAGGCTGTGCTGGCGTTCCCCGACTACTTTGACGTGGACACTAGGGGAACAATCGTCCGGCGCGTCAAACGACAAGACGTCAACGCACTCGAGGCCATGTCGGACCTGCCGGCGCACGGGGCATGCACGTTGGTACGTCGTTCATTTCTGGACGCAATGGGCGGCTATGACGAGTCGGTCAGCTGTCAGGACGGCCTCGATCTGTGGCTCCATGTGGGACCAGACCACCGCGTCGTAAGCATCGGTGAGCCGCTGTTTTTCTATCGGCAGCACGGCGGCAACCTGACGCGGGATGAAGGCGCACTGCTGCGCGCCCGGGCGCGCCTGATCGCCAAGCATGTTGCTCGGCGCGGGCTGGCTCGGCCGCGGGTGATTGCCATCGTCCCGGTTCGTGGCCAGATTGCAGACCCCGGCAGCGTGCCCTTGCGGCTCCTGGGGGGCCGTCCGCTGATCGACTGGACTATCGACGAGGCGCTTATGTGTGACGGCCTTGATCGTGTGGTTGTTAGTTCTCCCGACCCTGAAGTTCTCGGTTACATCGAGAATCGGTACGCATCACGAGTCGGAGTGCATCATCGCGGCGTGGCACGCGCCGGCCTGAACGTCGATCTGGCAGCGACTCGGACCGATGTCCTCGAAGCCGAAGCCGAGCGGGGGCGCTTCTACGACGCGGAGATGACCTTGACGGTGGAATCCCCTTTTCGCCCTGCGCTATGTATGCAGCAGGCCATCAACATTATGCAGTTGTTCGACGCCGACGGCGTCGTGGGAGTGCGGCGTGACGACGAAGTGTTCTACCTCCACAATGGCCTCGGCTTGGAGCCTTTGCGAGCTGATGAGCGGCTCCGTTTGGAACGAGACGACCTGTATCGAGAATGCGGGGGTCTCCGCTTGGTAAGACTGGACAGGGGCGTGGCATCCAAACGCATGGGCCACGTGCTGCTGGACCAGATGGCGGCCTTCACCGTGCGTACGGAGTTGGACTGGAGGACGGCCGGCTTGTTTGCGGAAATGGCACATCAGGGGGACGGCATTGGGCCAAGACTGCGGCCTTGACCTGCTGGTGATCGAAGCCTTCACCTGGACGCCCGCGCTGGAGACCGCATGTGAAGTCGCTCTGAGAAGCGCGAAATTGGGCAAGCGTGTGGGCTTTGTGTTCCTCGACATCGGCAACGTAGATCTATTCCCACTGAACACGGGGTTCCGGATGGGCTCGGTGCTTTACTCGCTGGGCCGAAAGTCTCGGATGCGGCGGGTAAGGACCATCGAAGAGCTTCTGCGGGCACATGGTGTCACGGTGATCGAGGCGAAGAAGTTTCCGAAATCCGGGGCGCGACTGTCCTGTGCCGGGTTGGGGATTGATTCGATTGATTCGCTGCGGCATTTCCGGTTAGACGGCGCTGCGATCGGCCTTGGGGCCCTTGCGTCGCTCGTGAGGCGCCTCGGGGACTCGGCTCCCGGCCTCGAGGAAAACCAGGTCATTGTGGATCGGCTGCTGAACGCTGCCTACCAGGCATTCGTCCTCAGCCGCCAACTCATCGAGTCCTGGCGTCCCGCAAGTGTTCTCGTATACAACGGCCGATTCGCCGTGTCGAAGGGAATCTCGGAAGCCGCCCGACTCTCGGGGGTGGAGTTGCTTTATCACGAGATTGTCAGCACGTGTGAACGCTTCTACCTATCCGAACACTCAGTTCACAGCATGCGCCACTCTCGACGTGATCTCGTCGAGTTGTGGGAATCAGCGGGGGAGAACAAGCACCAGTTGGCCGAACAGTACTTCACGCCGGGTCGTGGCGGGATCACTCTTTTCGAAACCCAGTTCCTCGAATTCCAGCGTAGGGATCAGGCCCCGCCGCGCAGCAACCGTTGGCGGATCGTCTACTTCGTCTCCAGCATCGACGAGTACGCAGCGGTCGAGGATGGGTTTGAGGATCCGCTGTTTGAATCCCAGCACAGTGCCGCGGAATGGCTGGCCAACTGGGCGGCAGAGCATTCCGACACCGAATTGATAATCCGATTGCATCCTCGGATGAGGCTGTTGTCGGTTCGCGAGAGACATTGGTGGGACTCGCTGTGCTCTCCCAATGTGACAGTTCTGCACGCGGAAAGTCCCGTCGACTCCTACGTGCTTGCTGCCCATGCAGACCGTGTGGTGGCCTATCACTCCAGCATGGGAGCGGAGGCTTCCTACTTGGGGGCGGTCTCGATTTTGATTGGCGATGCCGACTACCGCGGTCTCGGCTGCGTATACGAACCCAAGACGACCGCCGAACTCGATCGGCTGCTTCGTCAGGTCGGTCTCGAAGCGAAGCCCCGTCAAAACTGTCTGCCCTTCGGCTACCAGCGACTCATGCGGGGAGAGGAATATGAATTCTATGAACCGGCTTCGTTCAACGAGGGCAGCTTCTTCGGTCAGCGGTTGACGCCGGACGGGGAGGAGGCCGGGCTGCGGGGAGTTGCCATCAAGGTCCTGGAAAAGGTGGGACGACTTCTCAATTCCGGTCAGGTGGTTACATGATCGACCTGAAAACGAATTCAAGCTCTCCACTTTTGATCGCTGAGATAGGGGGAAACCACGAGGGGGATTTCGAGACTGCCAAACGCCTGGCTGATCTCGCCCTGGAGGCTGGTGCGGATGCCGTCAAGTTCCAGATCTATTTCGGAGATTCCCTCGTTTCGACCCGGGAGAGTCCGGACCGCAACGCCCACTTCAAACGATTCGAATTAGAGCCCGCGCAGCATGTCGCTCTCGCCGAGAGGGTACTCGCCGCTGGCCGCGCCTACGTTGCGTCGGTGTGGGATCTTGATGCCTTCTCCTGGATCGATCCGGTTGTCTCCGCCTACAAGGTTGGCAGTGGCGACTTGACTGCACCGCCTTTTCTGCGGGCGGCCGCGTCCACCGGCAAGCCGTTGATCCTGTCGACCGGACTGAGTGAAATGTCGGAAGTCCAAGCCGCCGTCGACTATGTCCGCTCAATCGCCCCCGTCTATCTCGACCGAACGATGCTGGCGGTACTGCAGTGCACCAGCATGTACCCCATTGGCCCAGAAGACGCGAATCTTGCTGTTATGGAAACCTTTTCGACACTCGGAGCGGTCGTCGGGTATTCCGACCACACCATCGGTAACCGCGCTCTTGAGGTCTCCGCGGCGATGGGCGCTCAGATACTGGAATTCCACTTCACCGACCAGAAAGACGGCCGGTCCTTTCGGGACCACCAGTTATCGCTCGACAGCGCCGACCTTCGCAGGCTCATCGAGACGTTGAACGAGATCCGGGATCTGCGGGGAATGCCGGACAAGACCGCTTTGCGGTGTGAAATCGATAGTGATCACGTGCGGTCCTTCCGCCGAGCGGTGTATCCGGCATGCGATATCGAGCCCGGGGAGATGCTCGATGAGAACAACCTTTGCGTTCTGCGGCCCAACCACGGACTCGACGCGCGCCACTATGACGAACTGCTGGGGCGGCGGGCCCGACGCC
This sequence comes from uncultured Mycobacterium sp., assembly GCA_964598975.1. GTDB lineage: Bacteria > Actinomycetota > Actinomycetes > Mycobacteriales > Mycobacteriaceae > Mycobacterium. The sequence continues at coordinate 11,438 of CAZRFC010000019.1, forward strand.
GCCTGCTCCGACACGAACCGCTCGACTGGCGAGACCTCGAGTGAGTCCGACGGAATTGGCTGCCGAGTCCGACCGGTGCCCGCTTTGCGCCTCAACCTCGATGGTCGAGGAATCGATACCTGAGCCCAACCTGTACTCGGAGAAGCTGGCAGGCCTGCTTTGTCAGGACGAGGACAGTGTTCTTGAGGAGCATCGAAACTGGCGGTGCTCGCGGTGCGGGTTGATCTTCAAGCGGCGCTGGTTTTCCGATGAGGTCATCCACGAACTGTTCTCCGGCGAAGTGGGCACCCACCCGAAAGGCTGGGACGCGGTCGGTGACCGGTTCTCCCCCTCCGAGTTCCAGCGCATCGTCGAGAGCTGGTCTCGTGCCCTCGCGGAATCGGCGACGCCCCAAAGCCGCAGGGCCGAAAGGGAGCTGCTCTCCATCGTCGATGCCATTCCCGATCCCGTGAACTTCGATCGTGCAGCGGTGCGTCGCGCAATCCAGAGTGGCGAGGTGGCGCGCCTACATGCCGCGGCGCCCGCAGTCGCCGGCTCGATCCGGAATCCCGCGCCGTTCACCCGCTTCACCGGCTTTCGGTCACAGCGACTCTGGGACTATCTGCAGAGCAGGACGGGCGGCTTCGACCACTACGCGGAGTTGGGCTGTCCGCTGTGGGGATTGCTGCCACTGGCCGCGGCCAGCGGGGTTCGTGCAACGTATCTAGCGCGGGCTGAGATTAACTATTGGGGCGAGGCGTGCATCAATTCGGGCCAGCATTGCTCGGCACGTCTTCTGTGCGACCCGCGTATCGGATCATCTCAATGGGCTGATCGACGGCGTTACCCGGTGGTCGGGGTCTTCCAGTATCTGGACCACCTGACTGCACCGGAGAATTTTCTTCGCGAACTGTTCGACAAAGCGGACGCAGCCGCCATTATTTTGGACGCAATGGATTCCCCGTTGGCAGTGCAGCACGTGACAGGTTGGACAGAAGCCTGCCTTACCTATGTGGCACGGCTTCACGGCAGACACCTGCATTCGGACTTCGACGACATTCGCGACTCGGGGAACCGGCTTTACCTGCTGACCAAAGGTCGGTGACCTAGTGCTGCTTCTCGCAGACCATCCGGACCGCACCGAACTGGAAGCTCGCGGCCAGGACATGATGGAGCTTCTCCAGCGCCTCTGGCCCGTCTACCGCACACTGGCAGGTCCGGGTATCCGCGAGACCCTGCGCATCCTCGGCGAGCGTTTCGGCGGTCTGACAATCTCGACTGCCGCCACCGGGACCCGCGCCCTGGATTGGATCGTCCCCGACGAGTGGGATCTGCGCAGCGCCTACATCGAGACTCCCGACGGTCGGCGAATCTGTGATACGGCCAGCAACAACTTGCACGTAGTCGGATACAGCACGGCGGTTGATGCATCGCTGCCACTCGGTGATTTGCAGTCGCACCTCTACTCGCTGCCCGATCAGCCCGACGCCATCCCGTACGTCACCTCGTACTATGAGCGCAAGTGGGGCTTTTGCCTATCGGATGAGGAGCGGTCGCGGCTTCGGGACGGGACCTACCGGGTACACATCGACGCTTCCCATGCCCCCGGCTCGCTGGACTACGGCCAGTTACTGCTCCCCGGCCGCTCACAGCGAGAGATCCTGTTTTCCACCTACTGTTGCCATCCTGCGATGGCGAACAACGAATTATCCGGCCCCGTCCTCGCCGTCGCCCTGGCCGAGTGGCTATCGCGACGGCCCGACCGCCGCAACACCTACCGATTCGTCTTCGGTCCCGAAATGATCGGCTCCGCGGCGTTGCTCGAGGCGCAGGGCGAGCACCTTCGGGCCAGCGTCCAAGCCGCATTCAATCTGACCTGCGTAGGCGATGAGCGGACCTGGTCGTTCCTGCCTTCGCGGTTGGGGGATACCTACGCCGACCGCGTCGCGCGCCATGTCCTGCGGCACGTTGTCGGTGAATACCAGACCTACAGCTGGCACGACCGAGGCAGCGACGAGAGCATGTACTGCGCACCGGGATTCGACATCCCGATGGTGTCGGTCATGCGCTCGAAATACGGCGAGTATCCCGAATATCACACCTCGCTGGATATCCCGGGTCGGGTGGTTACCGTTCGCGGTCTGGCGGAGTCGTTTGCCTTCTATAGCTACGTAGTTGTGGCGTTGGTGGCAGACTGTTCGCCCCGATCAACGGTCCTCGGTGAGCCGCAGCTGGGCCGAAGGGGTCTGTACCCGCAGACAAGCATCAAGGGCAGCACCGCGTCGGTCAAAGACATGCTCGATCTCATCTCCCACTCCGACGGCGAGACGAGGCTGCTCGATATCGCCGACCGCTGCGATAGACCGCTTTGGTCGTACCTGGCTGATCTCGATCGGCTCGTCGAGGCGGGGGTTCTGCGGCGATGACCCCCAAAGTCGGGATAGTGGTGTTCGCCAGGTATGACTCGAGGCGGTTGCCTGGTAAGGCTCTGCTGCCGTTGGGAGGAATGCCTCTCCTTGAACGTGTCATCCGGCGCGCGCAATTGACCGCGCTTCCGGTCTATCTGGCGACGACGGAGAGGGAATCCGATGACGCCCTCGTCGCGTTGGCCGCAACCTGCGGCATTCCGCATTTTCGAGGTTCGGCCGATCGCGTGCTGGATAGGGCGGTGTTCGCCGCCGAGGCGTTCGGTCTTGACGCATTCGTCCGGTTGTGTGGCGATCGGCCGCTATTTCCGGTCGATGATCTGCAACAGAGTCTGGCGGTACTGCACGAGAGTAATGCCGGCGGCCGTGGCATCCCAGATCTCGTCACCACCTATTCGCCGGGGCTCACCGCCCGGGGATTGACCACCGAACTGATCCGGACGCCCACTCTGCGGCAGATTATGAGCCGCGGCCTTTCGGCTGAGCAACAGGAACACGTTACCCCATACTTCTACGAGCATCCCGATGAGTTTCAGATCGTCGAACTTCCAAATGTGCCAACCGGTTTCGCATGCCCCGGCTTTGCTCTAGACACCGCCGCCGACCATGAGATTCTCGCCAGAATCTTCACGACGTGTGACGCACTTGATATGACGCCAATGCAAGCAGATCGGATCTACATCGGGTGAGGGACTACTTTGTACAGCCCGCGCAGACCAATCTCGAGTTCTATGCCCAGGTCATCGAACACCGATACGGGCAGAGCGAGCGACAGCGGATCGCCGACGCCTACCACTTTGCTTTGCGGCAGGTTTTTCCGCTTGCCCGCGGGTCTGGAAAGCCGTTCATCGCGCACCTCGTTGGGACTGCCAGCTTGGTTTTGGAGTCAGGCTGTTCCGATGACTGGGTAATCGCCGCACTGCTGCATGCGCTCTATCAGCGCCGCATCCCCTTCAGCGGCGGGCTCGCACCAAAAGACCGACGTCGGCTGGTAGCTCGGCGATTCGGTACGGCCGTTGACGATCTCATTGATCGGTACACCGAGTTCGAGGGAGAGTCCATGGGCGGGGTGACACCCGCATTCGCCAAGGCCAATCGCGATGTCGTGACTCTGCGTCTGGCCGACGAACTGGAAGATCTGTGCGGCAACGCACTCGCACTGCACGGCGGCCCGGAAGAAGCTGACGGCGTGGCGACGCCCGGAAGTTACGGAGCCCGGCGTGCGGCGAAGAACAGCGATGCGAAGGCTCTCCTGGCCACCGCAAAGACACTCGACCTACCGGGGATCGGGCGTGGGCTGTCGCATTGGCTTGACTTCTCATCCACTCCGGCAGTGCTGTCGGATATGAGAACGGGTTGGTTCTCCAGCGTTGATCTGGCGGACGCCAAGCATCCGGGACCTGAGGGCCACAAGCAGAGGAGGGACTGAGTTGTTGTACTCGGTCAACGAGTGGGGACGACTGCGCGCGGTAATCCTCGGCACCGTTGAGGGTTTCGCGCCCGGCTTGTCCTTCAACCGGCGCGCCAGCTCTTCGGAGATCGCGGACGCGCAGGCCATTGCCGCTCAGGGCTATCCCCAGGCTTATCTGGATGAAGTCGCTGAGGACCTCGAGGGCTTTCGTGCCGCTCTCGAAGCAGAGGGGGTCCGCGTGCTGCGCCCGTCCTGGTCCGAGGAGGAGGTTTCCTTCACGACACCGAACTTCAGCGCAAGCGGATTCGACCTCTACAACGTTCGGGATCAGCAGTTGGTCGTTGGCAACAACTTCGTGTCCACGCCGCCGACCGCCCGTTTTCGCTACTTCGAGCAGATGGGCTTACAGGAGCTTCTCCATCGAAACTACTTCGACCAGGGTTTCCGATGGATCTGCGCGCCCATGCCCAAACTTCGTGGAACGTATCTTCGCGATGTTCCCCGCCAGAAGACGCCGCTGGAAGAACTTGAGGATGAACGCCAGCGGGCGCTGGGAAACAAGGTCGCCGAACGATTCAGACTCCTGGACGAGGCTGAAGTGTTATTCGACGCCGCGAACGTCTGCCGGCTGGGCAGCGATCTGTTGTATCTGGTGTCTAAATCAGGAAATCGCAAGGGCGGTCGGTGGCTACAGGAAGTGCTCGGGCCGGACTACCGCGTGCACTACACCGAGACGTATCGCTCCTCCCATCTCGATTCGACGATTGTGCCGCTACGCGAGGGTCTGGTGTTGCTCAATCGACTCCGCGTCAGTCCCGAAACCTGTCCCACAGTCCTAGCCGATTGGGAGCAGATCTACTTCGCCGACGCGGCACCGGTTCCGGCCGCGGAGATCGAGTTTCATGAGAAGGTTCGGATGCCCGTCGCCGCGCGCCTGGCGTCGATGGGAGTCGAGACGACCCTGGACCAACTGACCTCACCGTGGATCGGGTTGAACCTGCTGGTGATCAGGCCGGGGTTGGTGATGGTGACCAATCCGCAGCCGATGCTCGAACGTGAGTTGGCCCGCCACGGTATTGACAGCATTCCGATCCGGATGCGGCACGCCTTCTCGATGCTGGGGGGGTTGCATTGCACGACGCTCGACGTTGAACGCGAAGCATGAGTGACATCGGCTTACGCCGGGCGCAATCCCATTAATTCGGCTTGGTTCCGCAGGGCTGGGACTTGGGAACACACATCACCGAATGGCCCTGTCGCCACAATGCATCCCGCCTCCATGTACACCACCAGATCTGCATGCTGAACGGTTGAGAGTCGGTGGGCGATGGTGACCAGAGTGACGTTTTGGCCGCGGTTTTCAAGAACCGTGGTGATGGCCCGTTCGGTTTCGGCGTCCAGCGCACTGGTCGCCTCGTCGAGAACAAGCAGTCGCGGACGGGTGAGAAGCGCTCTGGCAATGCCGACGCGCTGCTGCTGGCCTCCGCTGAGACGCAGTCCGCGTTCACCGATCTGCGTGTCTAGCCCCTCGGGGCTGGCACGGGTGAAATCCGACAGTTGGGCTCGACGGAGAGCATCCCAGACAAGTTCGTCATCGACGAGTTCGGGTGGCACTCCCAGAGCGACATTTGCTCGCAGCGTGTCCTCGACGAGCATGACCGACTGTGGGACGTAGGCGACGGCACCGGGCCAACGTCTCAGCGCGGCGTCAGGATTGGTGCCCGACAGAGTCACCTGCCCTTTGTCGGGCTGAAGCACTCCCAAGATCACGTCGGCAAGGGTCGACTTACCTGCCCCGCTGGGCCCGACGAGCGCAACAGATTGACCCTCCGAGATCGACAAGTTGATCTCACTGATCGCCGGGGCCAGAGAAGCGGGGTAGGCGACCGTCACGTCGCGAAGCTGGATGCATGGTCGGAAATCCCGGTACTCGTGCCGCAATGAAACTGCGGTGGCGTCACTTGCTTCTACGGGAGGGGGCGTTTGCAGTGGTTGTCGGAGGTCTTCGGCAAGGGCGAAGGTTGGTGCGGCCAGGCCTGCTGCCGCTCTGATGGACAGGGCTGCGCTCTGAATGCGTAAGAGAGCGGGCATAACTCGTGTGGCTGCGGCGAGGAACACCGCGAATGTGCCTGCGGCTATCAAAATCGGCTGGGTGCTGAACAGCGTCCACGCAAGCGTGAACGCACCGATGACCAAGGCTGCTTCGAAGACGTACTTCGGAAGCAGCCCGATCAAATCAAGGCCTGCGGCCGCCCGGGCCGCCCGGGTGCGCAGGCTGCGCACCCGGTCGATGTAGAAGGAACGGCGGTTAGACACAACGATCTCGCGATAAGCACCTACCGTCTCCTGCACAGTGCGAAGACTGGCGGTGTCGGCCGTGGCCCGCTGCCGGCCGAAATGGGCGGCTCGATCGCCGAGCCGTCGCTGCAGCCCCCATCCGACGACGCCGAAGAAACCGATTGCTCCGCACGCCACAGCGGGATTCACCACCAACAGCGACATCCCCAGCAAGAGGAGCAACGCCATGTCGGAGACCGCCATCACCATCTGGCCGGGGACGATGACGGTTGCGGCATGCGCGCCTCGAACCAATGCGACGTAGGTCTCCTGAGTGGAGCGTGATTGGACGAAGGTGAGCGGACGGGAGAGCAGTTCTCTGGTCAGCTTTGTTGAAACCACGGCTTCGCGTCCGGCGAGGAATCTGAGGATGCGGGCCATGAGCAGCGGCGAGAGGATGCTCTTGGAGAGCAGTAGGACTGCCGCCGCGGCGCCGAGTACCGACATCAAGGCCGGGTCGGAGAGACCGCCGAGGCCGGCCGCGGAGGCCAGTGCCGTGACCCGCGTCGGCAGTGATTGCCCCGCCACCACCGAGACGGAGACAACACCTGCCAGACCGATTAGCGCGACACCGAACAAGTCCAGCAGCGAGGTGGTCATCTGGACGGCAACGGCTACCGCCAGCAACTGTCGGTCACGACGGTCAAGGAGTTGCAGCGAAGAACGGATGGTCGTCCTGGCCGACATTTGCCAAGTGTCCCACGGCCTCAGCTCGCCCCGAACCGGCAGTCGAAATGCAATTCGGCGCGAGCGCCGTAGAAATGCTTGTCCGCGGCACGTCCGGGACTGTTGGCGCCATTGAAGTCGAACCACCGCTTGCCCAAGGTGTGGGCCCGACACAGGCCCTGCCACACTGCCCAGGTGATCAAGCCCTCTTCTCGCCAGCAGGCGTCAGCCCCGTAGAAGATCGCGTTGGATTCCTCAGGGCCGTCCAACAAGATGATTGCGCCAGCGACATCACTCTGCTGCTCGGGTATGAAACCCAGCACCGTCCCCGCGCCTGATTCGACCAATCCGATCATGCGGCGCAACATCAGATGACGCTCTGGGCTGCTGACCTGCCCGGTGCGTTCCAGTGCCTGATCGTGGAGCTCGATCAGTCGCTCCGGGTCCACCGTGTCGACGAGCGCCGGCGGGTTCGCCGTCCATCGGCGGATCGACTTTCTCCGATTGCTTTCGAACGAGCGCCACTCCGTTCCGTCACCGGCGAATTCCCGGAGGTCCAAGCGCGCGGTATAGCGCGGCCGGAAGGTAAAGCCCAGCCTCTCCGGGTGGTCAAAGTTCCACCAATCCAACACCCGAATATCCGTCATCCCCAGCGGCAGTGAGAAGTCGAATCGCGGGTGAACCGCAATGACTGCCGATACCAGCGTGGATAAGACGGCCGTATGTGCCGACCAGGAACGGTGATATCTGTGGTCGTGAAGACTCCGGGCGAACATCGGCCCGACGTAGTAGCAGAAGGGAGGCGGCCCGATCGCCCCGGCAGTCACGGCTCGCACCAGAGGCCAGGCCGCGACGACCTCCCCTGACCGATCCACGCCCCACCACTCGACCTCGTCGACAAGTCGCTCCAGATAGTCCGGTCGGGTGAACGCCGACGCCTCATCCGAGCGCCCCCACAGATCCATCGCCTCCGGCGCGGTTAGCCGACGCGCGACAAGGCGATTGCGGCTCACGGCAGCCTGTCCTTGACGAACGAACGAAGCCAGCCATCGAGACGCGGCGGTCTTCTCGCAAGGGGGATGGAACGGTACGCCCCGGCGGCCAGGCGAAGCGGAAGAGAGCGCCGCGCGGGCCGGCGACCCAATTCGATCCGGGCCAGTCGCAGCAGCAACTGGTGGACGATCTCCGGATCGACGGAGGCGAGGATCTCCTCGACGCGATAACTTATCTGCGGCGTCGGCGCTTCGGTCGGATGCACGTTCGGCAGCCCAAGGTCGACACCATAGCGGGCGAGGATCTTTGCAGCATCCGCGCTGTGGTTGGCTCGGATCAGATCCGCGACCTCCGGTTTCAGCACGGGTTTCGTCTGTGGGACGTCCCCGGCCGATTGCTCGAGAAACTTCACAAGCCACGATGCGTCGGGTGTCAGGTTGCCGCCGTTGTCGGGCCAAAAGGTCTGTCGGTAGTCCTCAATGATCTGCATGGCTTCGGCCGAAAGCGTGGTGTTCATCCGCACCGTAAAGCGGGGGAGTGCCACGCCCATGCACTGCTTGACCACATCGGCGAAATCATCGATGACGTCGTGGTCGGGACTGCTGGGAAATCGCCGCACGACCAGACTGCCGGGAAAGATCTGCTCCCACGTCTCTGCCGCCTGGAGGAATTGGTACCGGAAGGACGCCGGATTCTCGACGAACTCCGGTTCGGACGCCGTCTTCAAGCGTTGCTGCGTACGCGAAAGGAAGTAATCCGCAGGATCGCGAACGTACAAGACGATATGAAAAGCGCTGAAACCCAGCGACTCCAGATCGCGGCGTAACTGACCGGCGTGTGCAGGAGTGAATCCGCCTAGTCCTTCCGCCGAGATGATTGCGCCACTCGCTGATCGAAGTTCACCGAAGAAAAACCGTCGAAACTCCCGCCGCATGCGTTGGAAGCGCTTGTCGTTCGCTGGAAATTCGTGACGCCACCAGGGTGGCAGTTCCTCGTATGGGCGATAGAGTGGAGTGAGCCTCAGATGGTGGCGGTCGCTTTTCCACAGCGGGTAACGAATCGGGGCGAGGCTGCCGTCCATCTCGGCTCGGGCCAGGCATTCCTGAATGGACGTGGATCCGGTTTTCGGGGTACCGATATGCAATAAGGCAGTCTTTGGTTTCATGCTTGGCTGCGCCCATCCGGCCGTGAATCGACGCTGTGACCCGGCAACCTGAGCAGATTGGCCTGGGTCGACGCCGACAGGGTCGTCACCGACTTGATAACGGCCAGAATCGAGGCATCGCTTCTGCTGTCGTCTTGTCGATCCTCGGGGCACAGCGCCCCCGATGCGTGCACGGGCCAGGCTGCCCCAGGGTAGAACGTTGCCAGATGGGGCACGTCGGATCCGCAGGCGAAGAGTCCGTCATAAGTCAGGCTTATCCATTGCAAGCCCAGTTGCTCAACCAGGCGGACCGCCCGGTCGAACCAGGAATCGCACTGCACGACATAGTCGCTTGCGGCTGATTCGGAGAGTTCGTCCGGCATGGAACTGAAGACCATCTCCCGGCGCAGGATGATGATGCGGGGACGCCGTTTTCGCAGCGTCTGCTCCAAAGCGGCGGGATGCAGGTGCTCGGGGAACACGGTCGCCAGTGTCACCCCACGCACTGAGGTCTGGATTGCGTGGGCGAGGAGTTCGGCCCCTGAGTGGGGCACGCTGATCAGCAGATCCATCCCGCTGTCCCCGCCCGGTGCGGGGTGTTCGTCAGACTGTTCGTCCGAGGATGCCTCGATTGCGAGGTTCGCGCGCCACTGTGACCCCAACTCGAGTGTGGTTCTTGTTGCGTCGAGTCTGGCGATGGTTCGGTCAAGGGCGCCCAGTGCTACCGATCGCGCGGCCTTTTTCGCCGGTTCCGGCAGGGCTCTTCGCGCCGCATCGACCACACCGGGCCGGCTTGGTCGGGATGGCGGTTTGTCCGGAGGGTTACTTCTGTCTGCGGATAGGCCATTTACGCCACGGACCCGATTGGCGCGCAGTGCCTCCGCGTACTGGCGGCGCCATTCGCAAGCAAAACGGGATTTCGCAGCGCTGTGCCAGGGCTTGACCGGTCCGGCGAAGTGGACGATAGCCGGATCGCGCAGATTCCACAGATCGCGGTTTTCCGAAGCCAGCGAATCGAACACGTTGTAAGTCAGCGGAAGAAGGTCGAACCCGTCACGGAACAGAAGGTTCAGGACATCCTGGTCCTGGAATCGAAGCCCGGGTCGCGTCGTGAGGAGCTCCTTGGCCTGTTCCCAGATGCGCTCCTGGCGCATGCGCTCCAAGGACATTCTCAGCACGCCGGCATTGAAGTAGGGCTCCCGCGATGTTCCGAACATCCGTCTGCTGTTTCGTCCCAATTCCTCGACGGCGGCCAGCGGATGCCGCAGCTCCCAGGACAGCAACCCGTCAAGCGGCGCCCGGATGAGGGTGTCTACATCCAGGTAGAGCACGTCATTCAGGTGCGGCAGGCGATCGGCCAGCAGGAGTTTGGCGTAGGTGAAATGAGTGATGTAGTCGCTGTCGATCAGTAACCCATCTGAATACAGTGCTGCCAGTTCGGAGACGGCAACCACGTCCAGCTCGATGTGATGCACGTCTGCCGCCTCGGCGACCTCAGCCAACCCGGATTGGTTGGCCGTTGCATCCACGACCAGGGTCACCCCATCGGCCTGGCGCCCAAACCGGGCCAATTGCGCAAGCGTGCACGCGACGTAAGGCAAGTACCGATCGTCGGCAGCCAGGACGATCGACGTCACCGGTCCGCGCTCATCACATGAACGCCGCGGCCCGGCGGCAGAAGTCGACGACGGGAGCGACCAGATCGGCGATCTGAGCCCCCACCCGGGCGTAGACGTCGGGCGTCTGCCCGATGGGGTCGGGGATGTCGGGCGCGTCGCCGGCGGTCAGCTGCGGGCGCAGCGCCGCCAGGTCACGCACGGAGCCCGGTTCGAACTGAGTGACCAGGTGCGCGATCTCGGTGAGGGTGAAGGTCCGGTGGAGTTGGCGCGGCGCCTGCTCGAGAACGGTGTCGCGGTGCTCTCGGGTCATCGCCACCACCAGGTCGGCGTCGCCGGCGATCTTCGGCGAGAGTTGACGCGCCACGAAGCCGCCCGGGTCACCGCCGAGGCCCGCCAGCACCAGAGCCGATTCGGGGTGCATCGAGTGGCCGATCATCGCGCGGGTGCCGGCGCTGGAGGCGCGGAAATCGGCGATCGGGTCGACGGCGTTGAAGGCTTCGGCCAGCCGTTCGGCGCTCGGTGAGCGGCAGATGTTGCCGGTGCAGACGAACAGGATGTGCACGTACCGCTCCTCGGTGGTGGGTTTGGCCGCGACGAACCTTACGCTGTACTCTCTCTACGGCCCGCAGCGCGGGTCAGGCCCCCTTAGCTCAGTCGGCAGAGCGTTTCCATGGTAAGGAAAAGGTCAACG
>CAZRFC010000020.1:0-22622 GCA_964598975.1 uncultured Mycobacterium sp.
AAGCGCGCAGAGCGGAGCGTGACTGGCAGCTCGCGCGCGTGCGCGCGGTCATCCAAGGAGAGGTGCGATGACCCCCCTCCGCTGCGCCGCCTGCGACGCAGAACTCCGCGAGGGGGATGCCCTCGTCGAGATCTCCCCGGGCATCGCCGACCGCTACGCGACGCCCACCGGCGACAAGCTCCGGGCCTACCCGTCCAACGACGCCGCCACGCCGCTGGTCGTGTGCGCCGGACACCTGGAGGACGTGCTCGACGACATCCGCCGTCGCGACCCGCTCCACTGCGACCACCGCTGGAGCGCCGGCCGGTCCTACGACGACTCGCCCACGTTCTATCGCTGCTACGACTGCGGTGCGGAGGCGGAGCGATGAGCGGCGAACCCTGCGAGTGGTGCGGTGGGCGTGGCTACCGCGACGTGACCTACGAGTGGCGCGGCTCCGTGCAGGACGGGGAGACCGGCTGCTCCGAGTGCTGTCCGCATGATGAACTGATGCTGCTGCCCGGCCCCGGACTCGGGTGTCGAAACTGCGGCTCGTGGTTCAAGGACCGAGAAGCCGCCGAGCGGGAGGTCGCAAGCCGATGATCGACTCCAGCCGCCTCTACGCGCTCGCGAACGAACTGGACGACTACATCTCGCACGCCTGGGACGCAGGCCCAGACATCGAACTCGTGCGCTGCGCGCTCGACCAGATCGAAGAGCGCATCGTGAACACGCTCAACGCGCTCGCCCACCAGCAGCTCGAAGCAGAACTGCGGCGGAGCATCGCCGAGTCCGAGCTGCGCAACCTGCGCAGAGCACAGCAGACCCCGGATGGGGCGGGAGAACCATTCTGATGTTCCAGAAAGCGACCAAGAAGGGAGCCTACCTACGCATGGCGCTCGTCGGCCCCGCAGGCTCAGGCAAGACCTACACCGCGCTCCGCATCGCGACGGAGATGGCGAAGCGCTTGGGCGGTCTGCGCATCGCCGTCATGGATACCGAGCGCGGGTCCGCATCCAAGTACGCCGACCTGTTCGATTTCGACGCGCACTCCCCGATGTCCTTCGCTCCGACGGTCTACTGCGACGTGATCGAGAAGGCCGCCAAGGGCGGGTACGGGATCCTCGTCATCGACTCGCTCTCCCATGCCTGGAGCGGGAAAGACGGCGCGCTCGACAAGGTGGACAAGGCCGCCTCGAAGGACCCGAAGGGTAACTCGTTCGCTGCGTGGCGGACCGTGACGCCGATGCATAACCAGATGATCGAGTCGATCCTGACCGCACCCCTCCACATCATCGCCACCATGCGGACCAAAACCGAGTGGGTGATCGAGGAGAACGACCGCGGGAAGAAGGTCCCGAAGAAAATCGGCACGCAGCCTGTGCAGCGCGACGGCGTGGACTACGAGTTCGACGTGGTGGCCGACATGAACGAGGAGCACTGGCTCACCATCGGCAAGACCCGCTGCAATGCGCTCGACAAGTACGAGGAGCAGAAGGCGGGCGAGAAGCTCGCCGGCATCCTCGTGGACTGGCTGACCAACGACGGATCCGCAGTCCCGGAGACCGGAACCGAGGAGGCGGACGCGCAGTTCAACTCTGCGGAGTTGGATGCGCTGGTCAAGGGCAAGGACAAGAAGCGCGAAGAATCACCGACGGAGGCGGCTCCGAAGGGCGGAGAGGGTGCGGCGAAACCAGGGGTGGTCGAGTCAGCAGCACCATCCGCCTCCGTCGGTGAACCGGCTTGGCTCGACGAGAAGCTGCCGAAGATCGCGAGCCGCCCAAATTGGCACGGACACGATTGGCGCTGGATGACGCAGGGGAAGCCGGATGGAGACCGCGCGAAGTGGTGCTCGGCCGTCGTGGACAACCCGGAGGCGCCGGCCACGTTGAAGCGGCGTTGTGAATACGTCGCGCTCCGGATCGCAGGACTGGCATAGGGGGTGAGCATGCTGCCGATCAAGGACCTCGAGCGAGTCTACCCACGTCCGCAGGTGGTGGAGCGTCCGCCGGGACCATGGGCGGAGTACCACGAGCCGCAGCGGAGCGGCGTCGTCGAGATCGTCGCCATCATGCTCGCCGTGTGGGTGTGCATGTTCGCGCTCGCGGTGCGGTACATGGACCCCGTGCAGCCTGTGCCGACGGGTCAGCCGGTGGAGCGGGACTACCTGGACCCGGAAAGCGGACGGCCATGACCACTCCCGACCTCGACAAGCTCCTGTCATTGGCGGAGGCGGCTCTGTCTAATGGACCAGGCTGGTGCGACTCTCTCGAATGCGACGACTATGACCCGAAGGATGCAGCCCTAATCACCGCCTGCTCCCCGACCACGATCAAGGCGCTGGTGGAGGAGTTGAAGTACCAAACAGAACGCGCTGATACCTGGATGTCTATCGCAGACGGCCGCCTCGATGAAATCAAGGAACTACACAAGCGGCTGGAGCATCCATGACCCAGAACCCAGTGGACACGGCGGAGCTTTGGCTGTGGGCAAACTACCTTCGTCGCGAGGGCGCCAACGGATTCTACCGCGAGAAGATCGCTGGAGAGATGGAATCCGCCGCAGCCGAACTCGACTCCCTGCGCGAGCGCGTCGCCGCTCTGGAGGCTGAGATTGCGCGACACCATCGGGACTTCGAGAAGTGGGAGAACGATGCAGTGCGTGAACGCCAACGCGCCGAGGCTGCGGAGGCCGAGGTGGAGAGGCGCGACGCAACACTTGCCGCCCAATCAGAAGACTTCGGCCGGTTGAGCGACAAGCTCACGCACGCCTACGAGACCATCGACACCATTGCCGGCGAGCGAGACGCGGAGCGCCGAAAGCGCGAGGCGGTGGAGAGGGATGCGGAGCGTTGGCGATGGGCGCGTGATCCGGACAATGGCGATGACGAGGCATGGGTAGAGCTAAGCCTCAAGGGCGTGCCGGCGTCACGGATGGATGAACTCGTTGACGCCGCCATCGCGCGCTCCAAGGGAGGCGGGGATGAGTGACGGCCTCAGGTGCTATCGGTGCGATGAGGTGAAGCCGACCAGCGCGTTCTACAGGAATCGAAACCGCGCGTCTGGATATCAGTCAGAGTGCAAGTCTTGTAGGCAATTGATTAGGGGCGCCAACGTCGGTCCGCTCATGGTTTCATCCAGCGTCGCTGAGCGCTTCTGGGATAAGACAGAAGTTCGAGGAAACGATGAGTGCTGGCCGTGGACTGGTGCAGCCCTCAGAAAAGGACGACGCGGGAGGATGTGGGCTAACGGACGGATGGTTCTGGCGACGCATATCGCTCTCGCTCTCGCTGGACGAGAGGTCCCGTCCGCATGGGAGTTCGCATGCCACTCCTGCGACAATCCGAACTGCGTAAACCCGGATCATCTCTGGGTCGGAACCTGTGCCGAGAACGCGCAAGATGCGTCGTTCAAGGGACGGCTGTTCGGGCAGGATAAGACGCACTGCCCGCGTGGGCATCCGCTCTCTGGTGAGAACCTGAGAATCGCCAAGCGCGGCGGCCGTCTCTGTGTTGCATGCAAGCGGATGCACCAGAACATATACGACAAGAAGCGCAGAGCCCGCAACGCGCTCGTGGAGGGGAGAGATGACGGCTGAGGAACGAGTCTGCAAAGCACTTGGAGTCTCGTACCTGACGTACAGACGACTGTTCCCAACGCATCTTGACCGCCAGCGAATCGACGGTCTCGCAGCCGCCTTCAACGCCTACGCCGCCGAGATGTTGGAGGAGTTGCTGGCAGTTCTCGACGCGCATCCAGACATCGACAGCAGATGCTTTGAAGTGATCGACGATGAGATCGCGAGACGCCTCGCCACCCTTCGCCCCGTGGAAGATGCCCACGGCATCGAGGTGCCCAAGTGAGCCCCAATGAACGTGCGAAAAGGTACTGGGTGACGATGGACGGAAGCACATCCGTAGCAAAGCAGATTGACATCCTTACTACTGAGTTCACCACCGCCATCGACGAGGCGCTCGCAGGGGCGCTGCAAGACGTGGCCGACGAGGAAGAGCTTGACGGCCCGATGCCGTCTCACATGCGAAAGGCGTTCATGAACGACCCAGAGAAGACGCTACGGGCCACTGTCGTATCAACGAAGAAGAGCATTGCGGAGCGCATCGACCGCCGTCGCAACGCACTGAAAGAGGTGCCAAAGTGAGCCCAGAGCAGGTGCTCAAGATCCTGAGCGATGTCCGGCACTGTTCAGCGCATCTCCACGGCGAGCACTGGACCGAGGGCATCGTCTGCGCGCTGTGCTTGAGCAACGCCATCACCGCCGCCATCGACGAGGCGCTGGGGGAGGTGAAGCAGGCCGTCGAACTCGCCTTCCAGTCCATCGAGAAGAACTTGGAGACCAAGGCCAAGCATCACCCAGAGCACATGCCGGCCCTGATGTCGCTCTCTGGTGAGGCGGCCTCGTACAGACTCGTGGCGTGCGCTGCTATCGACCGCCGTCGCAACGCCCTCAAGGAGAGGGGATAGGGGATGGGCGAGCCGCTCAAGGTCACGGTCGAGGCCGTAGTTGACCTGACCCCGCAGGTTCTCGCCCGCGGCTTCTGCGCGCTCTACGACGAGGATCAGGCGCAGTTCTTTATCGAGGTCGCGAAGATCGCGAAGTCGTGGACAGAAGAGAACGAGCGCTCATTCGGCGCGGACTGGCAGTGGCACTCCGTCGGCCGTCACCTCGCGACGTGTGCTTGCGCGCACGGCTCGCTGGAGATGGTCGAGACCGTGCTCTACGCGATCCAGAAAGGCGCGGGGGATTCTTGAGCCAGGCGGCGCGCGTTCGCATTCCGTTCGAGCTTCGCGGCGCCGAGGCCCGCGCATACTGGCGCGAGGTGGCGAAGAAGTTCGGACGGATCGACGCCTGGACCGCGGGCGGCCGCGAGCGCGTGCGGATCGTCTTCCGCGTGAAGGGAAAGGACCGCTACCTCTGGAGCGACGTGAACCGCTGGGGCGAGCCGGTTCCCCTCACGCGCGCGTCCGCCACCGAGCTCCTGGCCGAGATCCGCGCGCGCGTCGTCGAGGTGAAGGACCTCGAGAGCGCCCTCGCCCCGTTCCTGCGGATCGACGCGCCCGAGAACTGGCTCGGATCGGCGTGGGAGCGCTACCTGCGCGACGGGCCGCTCTTCATGAACCCGCGGGCGACGAACCGCGAGCGGCGCTGGTCGCACCGGGCGCTGCAGCAGGTCTGGTACGCGGCCTGCGACGCGGCGTGCAAGCGGCGGTTCCCGCTGTACGAGGGCACGCGGCACAGCTTCGCGACGGCGCTGCTGGCGCGGGGCGTGGACCGCGCGCGGGTGCAGCGGATTCTCGGGCACACGAGCCCGGCGACGACGGACCGGTACGCGAAGTTGGCCGATGGGGCGCTGGTCGAGGCGCTCCGGCCGAAGGGGGGAACGTGAGCGGGACCTCGATCGAGTGGACCGACGCGACGTGGAATCCAGTCCGCGGCTGCACGCGCGTCTCGCCTGGGTGCGAGAACTGCTACGCAGAGCGTCAGGCCGCGCGCTTCCGCGGCCCAGGCGGTGCCTACGAGGGCCTCGTGCGCACGCACGCGAACGGCGAGCCACGCTGGACCGGCGAGATCAAGCTTCTGCCCGAGTTGCTCGACCAGCCGCTTCGCTGGCGACGGCCGCGCAGGATCTTCGTCAACTCGATGTCCGATCTCTTCCACGACGGCATCCCAGACGAGTTCATCGACCGGGTGTTCGCGGTGATGGACGTTGCCAGCCATCACACGTTCCAGATCCTAACTAAACGTCCCGCGCGCATGCTCGAATACCTCACCGATCCCAGGCTCAGCGGCCGGATTCTCGCTCTGCATTACGAGGCCCTCGGCATTCGGAGCCCCACGGGGAGAAAAGCCCTGGCGGACGACTGGACACTGCCGATCCGGAACTGCTGGTTCGGCGTGTCCGTCGAGAACCAGGAGACGGCGGACGAGCGGATCCCGCTGCTGCTGGACACCCCCGCGGCGATCCGGTTCTTGAGCGTCGAGCCTCTGCTGGATCGGGTGTCCCTGACGGATCTGCGAGGGGTCGGGTTCGACGCGCTCTACGGCGTGGACCATGGCCGTCGCAAAATCAACTGGGTGATCGTCGGCGGCGAGAGCGGCCCGCGCGCTCGACCGTGTGACGTGGCCTGGATCCGGTCCATCGTGGCGGAGTGCAAGGCTGCGGGCTGCCCGGTGTTCGTGAAGCAGCTCGGCCGCCGCCCACTGATCCGGTACGGAGACTGGCGGTCGATCAGCGTTGCGCACGAGTGGACAGGTCTGCGCGCGCTCAACCAGGAGGAGAAGGCTCGGCCGATCGATCCCGAAGAGATGGGGCACATGCGCCCGATCGACAGCAAGGGCGGAGAGCCTCTCGGCTGGCCCGAGGACATCCGAGTACGGGAGTTCCCGTCATGAAATCCTCTCCAAATTTTCTCAGCGCCGATTCGAGGGGCGAATGACAGAATCGATAGAGACGAGAAACGCAGCAGAGTCAGTCACTTGCTGGCACGCGACTTTCGCCTGCGTGGTGGGCGCTACAGGATTTGAACCTGTGGCCTCCGTCGCAACTACGCGGACTTAGGCGCGAATTCAGCCTCTCCACTTCCTCTCAGAAACCGCTTGCTTTCGCCCGACCCACCCGTGCAATCCTGCACGCCCACCAAGGAGCCCCCCCAAAATGTTCCTTCTCGCCGCAGCCTTGACGTTGCAGCTCTACAGCGTGAACACCGCCGAGGCGAAGACCGACCTCGACTATACCTGGAACCTGGAGTTCACCCCGGGAACCTCGCTCGAGGTCGCATCCGACCCGGCCTTCATGGGAATCAACTGGTACTACGGCGGCGGGAGTGGCCGGGTGTACGGCTACCTCGATGGCGTGGTGCATCTGCGGCTGGAGACGACCAGCGACCGCTCGGGCCGGCTGATCGCGCAGATCGACGCGCCGAACCGGCTTCCGTGGTTCCCGGAGCCCGTGGTCGTGGACTGGGCCTTGGACGAAGGCGAGTGGACCTGGCGGTTCCCGAAGCCTCCGAACGATGCGCAGTCGCTCTACGTGCTCACGAATCCTGATGAGCTAGAGGTTCGTCTGACGGGAGCGTTGCCCGAGCCATCCGCGCTCTGGCTGCTCTTGCTCGGTATCGCTAGCGTAGTGTCGAGTAGACGCTTAGGGCGTGGGTCCGCAATCGTGCCCCTGTGCAGCGGACATCTGGCCCGGCACTAGCCTGATGATGGGAGTAACGCCCCGAAACGCATCTGCGTCGCGCGGAGTGGCCCAAGCCGGGGAATAACTGGCCACCAGGGGGCACGCCCTAAGCGCCTACAGGACGCTCTGAATCTCGATGCCTGGGCACTCGGTAGGCGTCGTTCCGCCCTTCGCATCCCGGTGCCCGCAGACCACGAGCGGCCCGTACACCGCCTGGATCTGGTGGACCAGTTCCCGCAGCGACGTGATCTGAGGCGGCGTCCACGCTCGGTCGGCTCGGGTGTTGTCTCCGACCACGCAGATGCCGATGGAATCGTGGTTGGCGCCGCCCGCATGGGCGCCCTGCAAGTGGATGTCCCGGGCTCTGCGCACCCGGCCATCGCCTTCGATGACCATGTGGTATCCGATATCCTCGTATCCACGGTCCTTTACGTGCCAGACGCGGATCTGCTCCAGCAGGACATCGCGCGGGCTCGCCGAGTGGTGGATGATGATGCGCTTGGTCTCTTTGCGGAGCTTCATGTCCATGCCACCATGGACTTCCGCTTGCGGTGGAGCGCCGCATCCGCGCAAGTCCCCTTCCCGCAGTGGACCGGAGCGTTCGGCTCAGCCCGATACCAGTCCTCGCAGATGAGGCACGTCAGGTAGCGGACCAGCCGGTCGCCCTCGCGCTCGAACCGCACGAGCCGGCCGCTGGGAACATACTCGTGGGTGCGTTGGCGCCGCATCGAGCGGACGATGGGCTGGAACCTACGGTCCTTGAGCGGCCTGTTCAGCATCAATGGCCTCCAGTTGAACCAGGACGAGCGCGCAGCGGAAGCTGCAGGTGTCCAGCGTCTTCATCGCGCGGTACTCGCCCGGCAGGTGGTAGCTCGCAACGTGTGCGATCAGGACCTTGCGGCAGACCAGACAGCGCAAGGTGTCTGCGTGAGGCGTGGTCGGCTCAAGGATGATCCTGCGGCCGGGAATGGTGGGCCTCCCCAGGTTGAGCCAGTCGCGCATGTTCACAGCTGCCAGTCCGGGCGTTCGATGTTGTGGCGGCAGCGGTCTCCAGCGAGCGGTCCGCAGCTTGCGAAGGCGTTGTCCCCGCCGAAGCGGTGGACTGCCCGCCAGTAGAGCCAGCCGATCCAGTCGAGCACGTAGGGGAGTTCGGCGCGGATCTCGATGCCAAGCTGGCGGTCCGCAGCGCTCCGCCAGTCCTGGTCCAGCGATCCGGCCGGCCAGAGCCTCTGGCAGTAGGCGGCATCGTGAGCACGGCAGAACGGCTTGAGGTCGTGCCCCCAGAGCGTGTCTCGACCGCCTGAGCAGCAGTCGCTACGGAAGTGGACCGGGATACCGGCCAGCACTTTCGCAGCGTCGAATTTCACGACCCGAGCATCCACAGCAAGAGGCCGATGGCGCTGGTGATGGAGCAGAAGGCCAGCCAGACGCCGAGCAGCACCCACCTCATGCGGCCTCCGCCACGAGCTGGTGGACGACCATCGCGCCCAGCAGGCTCCCGTCCTCCCAGGCCAGGACCGGGTACACCGTTGGATCGCACCAGCACTCCCGATCGTCGGGGTCGTGCTGCTGGGCCTCGGAGGTCGGGTAGACGTGCCAGAGGCGGCCGTCCACGGCCCGGTCTACTTCCCCGCGGGGAGCTGGGCCGCCTTGGCCGCGCCGATGTAGATCAGGAAGAGCGACGCCAGCGCTTGCATCTTCGGGTTGAGGCTCCCGATCAAGCTCTGGATCAGCTCGGGGCCGCCCTGCATGGTGGGGAGCACCAGGAAGAACCCGCCGACCACGGTCAGGATGTGCCCGATCACGCTCGACTGGTCGTTGTTGCCCTTGCCGAAGAGTCTGCTGAACAGTCCCATTATCGTACCTCCTTAGTGGCCGGATTGGCCGATGACGTAATCAATGATCCGGCGCAGCGTCGTTCGCTGACCGGCCCGGATCCTCGTCTCCTCCATGACCATCTGCCCCTCGTGGAGCGCAGAGATCTTCCGGTCTATGAAGTCCTCGATCTGTCTAAGAGACTTGCACGTTGCTCCAACGATGAATAACCCGAGCAACAGGTTCCCTATTGAGATGTCCCATGTGACGTTCGGGAAATCCATCAGCAGCTACCTCACGCACGGCACCCATGCCGGTCCGTCATCCGTCTCCACCCAGCACCAGCTCAAGGGAGGAGGGTCGGTGCTAAAGGGGGCGGCGGCACCACCGGCCGCGACACGATCCGGTTGTCGGCAGACGCAGGGCTCCTCGTTCCTGCGGGGTTGATCGAAACCGCCCTAACGGACACGCTCGTCGTCACGCTTGAGTTGAGTGTTGCGGACACGCCCACGGATTCCCCGGGCTGTACCGCAGACCGACATCCGAAGTTGTCGCTTGCGAGCAGTCCAGTGGTTCCATCTCTGATGATGCAGACCTGAACGAACGTATCATGGTTGTTCCTGACGTTCTGGGTCCACTGCCCCTGATCGTTCGTGGTCACGGGTGCGATGGTTGCCGCCGAAGCGGGGCCGGCCAGTAGCAAGATCGCAAGCAGTGTTCTCATCTGGTCTCCATGAGGTTGTAGACCCACCAAGTCGGGTCGTTGACGAGATCGGAAATCACTACGCCTTCTAGGGTCGGCGGTTCGACTTCTGGTTCTCCGCCAATCTCTCCACCGACTCCGCCTATCTCTGAACATGAGACAGGAGCACCGTTGGTGACGACCCAGTTGTCGATACCACGGCCAGAGAGCTGGTTGACCGCTGATCCGGGACCACCCTGAGAGTCAGACGCGCGATTGGCGTAGTTCCCGAACACCATCGCGTTGTAGTACTTGTTCTCCTGGTTCGCGGACCCGTTGTAGGTGCAGTCGAACACAAGCGTTCCGTTGAGCCACTTCCTCATTCGGGTTGAAGTCGTCCCCATCCCAGTGATCTGTGCTTGGATGCACGACCACTTCCCGTAGGGAATGTCAGTGGACTGCGTAAACTCGGCGTTGATGTTCGCGGCGTTCCCGAATCCAGGGTTGTTGTTCGAGAAAGACCCCACAGCACATGATGTGTCCTCAAGCGCCTGCGCAGTGCTGTTGGTCAACCCTTCAGAGAAGATGAACCCACCAATCGGGAACGTCCCCTGAGAGCCTCCATGGGTCCAGAACTCTCTCAACGAGATGTCCGCTCCCTGGAACTCCTCGTGCTTCCAGAACGTCGTATGAACATTTGATGACGCCTGATTGTCAGGGTAGACGACTGCAAACGTGACCCCGAGGCTCGTCAGGTTCGAGCCGAAGTTCATTGCGTGCGTCCCGAATCCATAGTGCGTTGGGTCGTCATGTGTGACGAACCCGCCAGTCGCACCACCGGACGGATTCCGGTAGCGCATGGCCTGGATGCCATCAAACACGCCATCTGCGTTATGACAGCTCGTTACGTCGTCGCCGGTTCCTGGTAGACCATCATCCCCTGGGCAGTCTGGAATCCCGAGGCCGCTGGACTCCTCGTTGAACTCCTGACCGTTCCCATAGATGTCCATGCAGTATCCGGCGTCGGAGTCACCGGATCCCGTGAAGTTTACGTCCGCGCCAGAGGTCCACTCCGCGGTTCCGCAGTGATTGTTCGTGGTGGTGTCGCAGTCAATTCCGTTGATTGGGCTGGTTGGGTATCCCTCGCGCCACACGCAATCTAGAGTTCCCCAGCCGTACCGATCAAACCATGCAGACCCGGAACCGCGGAAGTCCTCCCCGGGGCCGAATACTCCTGTGTCAATGGTCGCCCATCCGTCCCCGGTCGCTGCCTGGTTCGTGTAGTCCGGGTCCTCGAAGTCCTCCACGAACACCACTGCACCCACTCCGCCAACAGAGCTTGTTCGGATCGGTACGCCCTCTCCGCCACGCAGGGCTGCGCACGCCGCTCCGGCAGCCGTAAGGCCGTCGTTAGTACCTCCGCTGATGACAACGTTCGCGCCGGTGCATGATGCGTTCGTGTAGCACTGGCGAAGACAGTTGCAGTCTGTCGCGCTGTTCCAGTCGCAGTCCTCTCCGGCAATAGCCGTGACCGGAAGGAGCAGTAGTAGAATCAGAATGATGAGCATGAAGTATCCCCTGCGCTGATCGACTCGCGATCTGTCGGATTTGCCTCGCCATTCATCCCGCAGCAGAACATCTCGTTGATCTCCGCGTCCGTTAGCCGCGAGTGCCATGTCGCGAACTGGCTGACCTCGAACTCCATGTCCGTGCCAGCCCCGAAGGACGGGACACGCACCCGTAGACCGGAGTACGTGACCGCCGTATCCGACTCGTCGTCCGTATCCGTCGGCCCAGCCACGAGCGCACCGTTGACGTAGATGCGTCGGTTCTGCGTCCCGTCCGCCCCGCCGTTCCCGTCGATGCTTGTGCAGACGAATGCCCATGTCGCGTCCGCAACGAGGCCGTCTGCGGTGCTCTGGTTTGCGATCCCAGAGCCGTCGAACGCCGCGTACATAACAGACCCATCCGCGTCCGCGTCGTTCTGGTCTATATTTAGCTTGTAGTTGTACGCACCGCCGTCGTCTACCCCCCAGACACCATCAAAGTCAACGGACGTAACGTTGAGCCAAGCGCAGGCCGTAGCGTCCCCGAACTGCGCGCCCTTGAAGATGTTGACACCGCTCGCGGTTACCGCGTACTCGGTTCCCGTGAGCGCGAGGCGAACGATGCCGGTGGGCGTTCCGGGCGCACACCCAGCGGCGCAGTCCACGAGGTCACCCTCTGCTACGCCGCTCGTGTGCTCAAGCGCCTGGTCTGTCCCGCTGCCCTCATCATCCGGGTCCGCGTCATCAACCCAGTCTGTATCCGCGTGGAAGTAGAGGTGTGCCGTCGAGGTGATGAAGTTGTCCGGCGCGGAGCAGGCGGAGCCGCCGGCAACCTCTTCCTTGTAGACGATGCCAGCGCGTACAGGCAGCGCCAGAGCCGCGAGCGCGACGGCTAGTACGTGTATTCGATGCATACCGTCAGCCTCGTTGGGTTGGTCGCAACCGACGTGATCGCCCAGTCCAGTCGGTCACCAGCCGCCATGCTTCCCGTCAATCCGGTGGAGTCGGAGACGGCCGTGGAGGCGCAGGCCAGATCCGCGCCCATCACGTCTGCTGGCGTTCCGTCGTCGATCTGAACGTCCATGTTCACCGTTCCGGTATTGGTCTCGCACCAGACCTCCGTGATGGTGATGGCCTCTGGAGCCTTCCAGACAGACGTGATGTCGTCGGTATCCGCCACCTCTGCTGTGGGCGCGTAGAGCGTCGAGCATTCAGTGAACGTCGCGGCCAGCTCTGCCTCGTCTACGGAGTCGTTCGCCAGGTCGCTCGCCGTCAGCGTGTTGTCGTTGACCTCGCTGGTTCCGACGGCGTTTATAGCAATCTCCGCAGCCCCAACGGAATCGTCGAGCATGTTTGCAAGCGCAACAGAGTTGTCCGCCAACGCTGCTGCATCAACGGTATCCGCAGTCAGATCCGCACCGCTGATGGTGAACCCGGACAGGTCCAACGAGGTCGCGGTCGTGCTGCTCCATGTGATGACATTCGCCGTGTCGTCGAGGTTGAACGTCATGTTGTGGGCCTCTCCGGACCCGCCGCCCAAGCTCGTGAACGTGACCGCACCGTCTCCATCGGTCACGGCCGTGACGCCCGTAGCTCCCCATGTCTGCGTCAACCCGCCGACCGTTCCGGTATCCGCAACGATCCAGTCAATGGC
This sequence comes from uncultured Mycobacterium sp., assembly GCA_964598975.1. Classification (GTDB taxonomy): domain Bacteria; phylum Actinomycetota; class Actinomycetes; order Mycobacteriales; family Mycobacteriaceae; genus Mycobacterium. The sequence goes on from CAZRFC010000020.1 coordinate 12,876, forward strand.
CGGTGTACCGTCCACGTCGTTGATGCCCTTGATGAAGATGAGGTTGGCATCGTTCGTGTCGTAGGTCCCCAGCGTCAGGACGGTGGAGTCGCTTGCCTGATCGATCGTTGTGTTGATGACCCGGAGGATGTTCCCGTTCGGCTCAGTCGAGAGGATGTCCTGATCGAACCCTGCGAAATCCACATCGGTCGCGCTGGCGGCGTTCCCGATGGCGCTCCATGCAGTCGAACCTCCGGTGTCCGCATCTGCTCCGCAGGCCCAGCTCACAGCCCCCTTCTTGAGGATCTGTCCCTCCGTGCAGAGGGCATCGGCGAGGTCTGTGGCAGCCGCCACGGCCCCGGTCGTCAGCTCCGTTGCGCCTACGGTATCCGCATCAAGGCTTGCGGCGTTCGTTGCGATCGAGAAGTCGCCCCAGTCCCCATCGGCCACGTCTGCGACCGCAATCGTGTCGTCCTGGATCTCGGCGGACTGGATCGCCCCATCGTTGATGACATCGAAGTCGGTCGTAGAGACTGTCCCATTGGCGTAGATCATGCCGCCTGTGCCGATGTTGGGAGCGGCCGTGAAGATGACCGTCTGCGTCCCTGCATCCGCGGTGTCGATGCGGAAAGCCTCCGTCAGCGTTCCAGCCGTCTTCGCCTGGAATGCAAGGTCGCAGTCCCCATCGGTCGGGCAGTTGATGACCATCGCACCTTCGAGCCCGGCCCCGTCGAAGTCCACGTCATTGCCGCCCATCGTGGGCGTGGCGCTCGGGGTCGCCGTGAAGCTCGCGGCCTGCATATCCCCGTCGTTGTCCACCCAGGCGACGTTCGTTCCGCCGGACTGCTCCCAGACCTGGAGATTTGCGGTCTGCGTGCCGTTCCCGGAGACGATGAGCTGGACCTGATCCGTATCGCCGTCGATGGTGACCTTTGCGCCGTCAATCGCTGCTGGAGTACCTCCGCCACCGATGACCACTTCATCCGTGCTGGTGGCCTGCTCCATCTCGGTCCCGGTGTCGGTCCACCCGCCCGCAGCGATGGCAATCGTGCTTCCACCCGTACCGATGTAGAGCACGTCGTCGGTGTCCCAGCACGCCACGCCCTCGCCCGTCACATCCGAGCAGTTGGTCGCGTGCTGAGGAAACTTGAAGCCCTCGGTGATAACCCCGTCGCAGGTCGTGCCGTCGCAGTCGATGGCCGATAGGTCGAGCGTGTCGCCATCCGCCATCGTCAGGTCCGCAGCGATGTCCGTGAACGTGATGGTGTTGTCCGAGAGATGGGTCGAGGTGATCCCGCCGGTATTGATGTTGCCCGTGATGGTGTTGGACGTATCGACGAAATCGACCACTCCAGAACTCGCGAAGTTCGGGTCTGTGACCGCAACGCCGTCTACAGAGATGCTGTCTCCCGTGCCTCCACCACCTCCATAGGAGACCCATCCACTGCCTGAGCACTTCGGGCTTGTCTCGCATACGTACAGTGCATTCGCGTCGAGCTCCTGGCAGAAGTCGCCTAGGTTCCCGCTGTTGTCCGTGCAGTCCGTGGCGTCCTGCTGGACCTGTGGGGTGCTGTTATGCAGGTGAAGCGTGACCGTCGATGAGACCGTCGGCGTGCATACCCCGGTTCCTTGGATCGGCGAGAAGTAGTCAACCCTGCCACTGGTCCCCTGGTGGTTTACGCATCGACCCGCTGTGTCGTTGTCCCCGATGGATGCGATCACGGAATCGGAGTTCGAGTCTGCATAGATCGAGACGCCCTCTGCATCCGCATCCTCTGCCGTATCAGCCATCACCGTGTAGAGGTTCCCGATCGACGTGATGTGGCAATCGTTGGCGTTGACGGCGCTCACATTGCCTTCGCAATAGATCCCCGTATCCAAGCCTTCGAATCTAGACCCGATGACGGTGACGTGCGGAAGCTGGAACGTTGCGGTTCCCGTTCCGATCAGGTGGATCCCATGGGAAAAGATGTTCTCGAACACGGTTCCGGCCACGTATAGTGATCGAAGGTCTGAAACATCTGTGGTATGCGTACCGGCCGTACCGTAGATCCCGTGGTCGCAAAACGTGAAGTCGCCTCCGTTGACCTTCATCTCGGTACTCACGGTAGCCGCAGCACCGCCAGTCGCGCGCACGCAATTGTCAAACCACTTGATTGACGTTTCGTTGAACTTGGTCAGGAGTCCATAGTTGAGAACTCCGTATCCGGCAGGCGTTCCGCGAGGACTCCAGTCTCCAGAATCTCCCAAAATGCCTACGCGGTCGAACACTGTGTGTCGCGGGTAGACCGTCGCACTGCCGACCACTACACCATCGACGGCCGTTCCATCACGATCTGCAGCGATTCCCATGTTTCTGAATGTGACGCCACTACCCTGGACGCTGAATACGGCAGTTGCCGTGCATCCTCCGGCCGTTACGCACTGAACGAAAGTTGCGCCAGCGCCAGCGCCATCGAATACGATCTCGCACGCGCCAGATGTGCAGTCTCCGTTGTTTGTGATCGTGATTGGAGTCGCGCCTGATATGTTGTAGTTGCGCGGACCAAGCCGAACAGTCCCACCACCGATATCTTCCAAGTAGTCAACGCATTCTTGGATGCCATCGGTATCTGATGCGCCAAGGTCAAAGACGTTAGGGTCGCAGACGATACGGCGTCCATTATCCGTGCCATTGAAGTACGCGAGGTCCTGAATGCAGGCTTCTCCTGCGGTGATGGAACGCGCGGCTGCGCTTGCGTCGCTCGTGTCCTGTGCGCCATCTCCGTCCACATCAGGAAACGCGCAGTTTGCGCTTGCGTTGTAGAGCAGGTCGATCTCTCCGGCGACCTGATTGAGCTTTGTTGCACCGATGATGCCTGTCGCTGAAGGCTCGATGGACCCACCCGTTCCGATCGTAATGGCTCCACCGGACACACTCGTCCCGGAGACCGCCCCGAAGTCGGTCGCGTTGACGCGGTACTGGATTTCGCTCGCGCTTCCCGCCGGAACGCCATCCCCGGCGCCTGCCGCTCCATCGGGACTGAAGTTGTAGGACCCGGCTCCGTCGCACTGGACGATCTTCGGGACCGTGCCAGCCGTGGAGCAGTCGCTCGCCGATGCGCACATCGTCGAGAAGATGAGCGTCGAGCCCACCACGGAGCAGGCCGCCGTCACCTGCGCGATGGTGGCAGTCTGGATTCCGCCTCCGCTCGGGTAGGTCGTCCCTGCGCTCGAGACGATCGGTGCGAGCAGCGCGAGAAGGGTCGCGAGGATGCGTTTCATGGAGCGCGCCTCACTTCACGAAGTAGTGGAGCTTCATCCACACTTCGACATCAGAGCAGTCCGTTCCGGTCTGGATGTCCGCGGTGATGTAGCGGTTGCTGACGTAGCCGGAGGGGAGGTGCAGCTGGTTGCCCTCCGAAGAAGCGGGTTTGGCCAGCAGGGTCGTGGTGAGGTCGTAGCGCGGGTCGAGGTCGGACTCGTCCGAGCCCATCGGCATGACCGTCGTGGCTCCGCTGCATCCGGTCGCGAGCGCAAAGCTGAAGGTGATGGCGTCCGGCAGCGAGGGTCTCGGGCCGCCGGGGAGAGCCGCTCCCGTGGTCGTGGTATGCGCTGCGGAGAGGTCGAACACCGTACAGGTCTTCGACGCGCCTCCGGTGGCGCCGTCACAGAGCTTGAATGTGTCGATGATGGTGGCCGCGCCCTGTCCTTGAACGCTGCCGCGGGTGGTCTCGACCCAATCCCCGTCTGTAGCCCATGCGGGCGTGGAGAGCAGCAGGAGGGCTGCGAGTACGAGAGCGCGGTTCATGGGTCGTTTCCTTTCTTGCATTCGCGCCAAGAGGAAGGGCCACTCAGAGCGCCGAAGCGCCCCAAGTGGCCCTACGTAGGTCCTCTTGGCGTCCGCGACCGTTAGCTAGACGGTCGGCCGGATATGGGGATCTCTATGGCCCTGCGGGCTCCAAGGTTTGAGGGACTGAAATCGGAAGACTCGGCGCTTCCGCAGATGGAACGCGCGAGAACACATCCATGGCGCGTTGGCCTGCAACCGCAGTGCGCGCGATCGGAGCGCCTCCCACGGAGGCCCGTCGAATCAGGTTCTCTCCGCGACCTCCGACGAGTGCCCGCGTCACGATGACCTGAAGCCCGATCGGACCGATAATTGCAGGAATGACCGTCCACGGGTTATCGAGCATCCAAGCCACCGCACCGGCGGTTGCGCCGAGCCCTGCCGCAGAAGCTCCAACGAACCCGACAGGAGCCGACTTCCCTGCGGTTGCCAACCGCGTCTGCGTGAACAACCGCTCATGGAGCTTCGCCCTGCTAACCAACTCACGTCGCAGATCGTTCCCACCTGGAATGATTCGATCGAAGGCTTGGCGGTTGAACCGTCCACGCGGGTCGTTGAACGCATGGATCAACTTCTCTGGAGATAGCGCGCCTTTTCCATCCGTGGCGTGCATGAAAAGATCAGAGATGTACCAGCCACGGAGCACATCGAGATCCCCGGGCATCCCCTGAACCTCGGCCGCCTCCCAGCGTTTGAGCATTCCCTTCCCAGGCTTGAAGAACTGATCTACCACGTAGTCGTCCACGTCGATCGTGGCGCGCTGCGGAAGAGAAGCCTGGTATTGCTTGAGCTTGGCCACATCATCGAGCGCGTTCGCGAACTCAGGGAACGCACGACGCTCGATTCCGGACACCACGTCGTAGAGTTGCCCAGCCTCGTAGCGAGTCCGGTCGGACGGCTTCGTCCCGATGAGGTCCTTGAACTTCCGGTAGAACCCGAGGTTCTTCTTGAGTCCCTCGAGATCACGGAGCGTGATGGGTGTACGCATCGTCGGGCCACCCGGAACCTTGACTGTCGAAATCTGCTCCAGCTTGCGCAGGATCGGCTCGATTCGGCTGGCTTCTGTCTGTGGTCGTTCTGACCGCATCGTCGCAATCGCTGCGCGGAGCGTGCGCATCTCCGCCATGGGGACCATCGCATCCAGGCCGCTCTGCGTCGCCGTAACGCCCGCCTCGAAAGCATCGCTAGAGGCTCTCTGGAGCGCACCTGGCTCTCGCGTCTCGGCTACGCCACCGATCCTACGAATCGCAGCACCAGCCGGAGCGGACGACGGGCGATCAATCATATCGCGTCTGAAGCCTCGTCCTGAGACGCGCTTTGCGATTCCATCCAGCTCGCGCTCGATGCCCGCAACCACATCGTTCTCCATGCGCGAAACGCGGTGACGCACCCGTCCAGGGAGCTGCGCCAGAGCACGGTAGGTCGCAGCGCTAGCGGAACTGGCGAACATGGCCTCGACGGGGAGCTTAGTTCCGGTCTCCCGTTCGAATCGGAGCTGGGCAACCTTCATTTCGCGGTCGATCTCGCGTCCGAGTTTGGCTTGGAGCGCCGTCGCGGTCGCGGTCAGACCCAGATGGATCGGGCTTGCGAGCTGTTCGCGGGTCGCTTCCAGGCGATCCACGATCCCCGCGCGATCCTCACGGTCTCGGAGCATGTTGTACGCGGTGAGCGCCGATGCTCCACCCGCGAGATTCTCCATCATCCGCGCACCGGCTCGACGCGCGAGGGCATACTCCACGGTCCCTGAGCCTTCCACGGCTCTCGCCAGAGGGCCGATGGCGCGAGCGGCGCCGCGAGCAGAGAGCGTCGAGACCGTCCCGCCCGGAGGCAGAAAGGCTCCGGTGATGTCTCCAGCGCCCTGCGCCATCGGATGCACCCTGCCCTGCGCCTCCATCTGCGCCCGAGCCTCTTCCTCGAAGCCAGGGCCGCGGATCGCGCCCTCGAGCCTCGGAAGGTTGCCGAAGAGCGCGGAGTTGAGTGCGCTGGTCGCGAACGTATCCGCAGCCCCGCGCATCCCTGGATCTTGCATCCCGGAGAGGTCACGGACCCTGCGCTCTCGGTCTGTGAGCAGTTCAGGTCCGCTTGGTGGAGCAGACATCTGTGCACCGCGACGGCTCTGCGGAATCTGAAGCGGCAGACGCTCATCTCCACGAGTCGCGTTCTCCTCGAAGATCTCCCTCTGGAGACGGCGAATCCGCTGCTGTGGCGTCTCTTCTGCCATTAGAATCCCATCCTCAGCGCGTCCTCATGCTGTCCGCGGATCACCCTGGCCAGGCGCTCGATGTTCGCATCCGACAGGCCCGCTCGCGTGGCATCATCCAGCAACTTTCGCTCCGCCGCTTTGTCTCGGACGAGGTTACCTTTCGCGTCCCGTCGCACGACGGGATAGAGCGGCTTCATGCCCCCAGAGAGCGCGAGGAAGTTCGCGTTGGCCGTCTGTGCCACGTACACCAATTCCATCGCCTCCAAGGCGTCCGCCTGCGTCGAGAGCGGTCCAGTCAACCGGAGGGCTTCATCCGTGATGGCGCGCTCCTCTGTGGTGACGCGGCCTGACCGCTCCGCGGTGATCGCGCTGACCGCGCTCGCCACTGCGATCTGAGACTGTACGTAGAGGTTCCGACGCTCCGAAACCGACACCCCAGAAAGTGCTTGCATCACCTGCTCTCGGAGCGTTGGATCGAGCGGATCCGCATTGGCGAGAATGCTTCCGACCGCGCTTGCGATCATGGGGCGCACCCCGAACGCTCTCGCATCTGCAGACTTGATCGTTCGGATCAGTTCTGCCGTGTCGCGACGATTAGAGATGTTCTGGATCAGTTGCTTCTGAGCTTCACGCTTCGCCACCTTGTCGATGCCGAACACCTGCTCTGGGGTGCCTGTAGGCTCGAACGTGGTGAGGCCCTGATTCCCTGCGAGACGCTCGTATTCTGGCGTTCCAGGCCGAGCCTGCCCGACCTGCTGTCCCGTGTTCGGGTTGTAGAACGTGATCGGGCGTCCACTCTGGATGTTCGCCTGGTTGGCGGAGAGGCGTGCCTGTGCTTCTGACGTGACCGCAGAGAGCGTCTCAGGACTGAGGCCCTGGAGACCCTCCAGCATCGTCGTCAGAGATTGCGGGTGGGCTGCACCCGTCTGGATCTGAGAGATTTGCGCCGCCATTCCCTCGGCCAGAGGAGAGATCCTGGATTGCTCCTCCTGCGCCTTCTGCTGCTGCTTCCGTGCGCGCTCGATTCCCTTGAGCGCCTTCATGCGGTCCGCCGGAAAGAACGATCCAGCCAGCGAGATCGCCTCGTCTGCGGAGAGCCCTTGGCCGACCGCACGCACCGCAATGTCGAGCGCGCCTTCTTCCCGCGTTCTCGTGAGCCGTTCCTCCTCGAATGCACGTTCCTCTTCCCGAGCGCGCTGGTTCAGCGTGTGCTGGAGCAGCAGCGGGAGAAGGTCGTTCTGTTGCGGAGGATTGAACGGCATCAGTATGTGCCAAGCCCCGAGAGGATCCCTGCAGCGGGATTGAAGGGTGTGTTCGTCCTGGAAACGCTATTCCCCTGAGGCCCCACGAACCCCATGTTCTGGTTCGCCGGGTTCTGGTTGAGGATCGCGTAGAGCAGCGCGGCGTTGCCGATCTGGTTACCTGCCGCAGCTAGACCCGACCCAAGGCTCTCGTTGCGCTGCTGGGCGAGCTGCTGCTGCGCCTGGGACTGCGCGGCCCCGATGTTCGCGAGGTTGAGGGTCGCCCCCTGCCGCTGCGCACTGGTCTGCAATGCAAGGTTCTGCGCGGGCGCGAGGGCATTGGCCGTGATCTGGGACTGTCCACCGAGAATCTGGAGCGCGCGCTCGATGGCAGAGGTCTGCGCCGTGAGCGCCTGGGTATCGCCGAGCCTACCGAGCGCCGCCCCCGGGTTGAACCGTCCCTGGTTCGCCGCCTGGAGGATGCGGTTGCGCTCGTCCTGGAACTCCCGGTCGATCTGCGGCCGGTAGAGCGCCGCGAGTTCGTCCGTGCGCAGACCGGCCTTGCCGGCGATGTCCGCGAGGTTGGCGACGCCCTGGATCCGGTTCATGCGGATCTGGTCCGCGATGGGAGCGACCTGTGCCTGGAAGGCCCGCGCCTTGGTCTGGTAGTCGTTCTCGGCCGCCATCAGCCCGGCCCAGTCGTTAAACCCGCCGAATCCGACCGTCTGCGTCGCGCGCAGGATCTCGCCGCGGATCTTGCGGATGTTCCCCGGGACCAGCGGAGCCCCGTTGGCATCGGTCTGGCTCAGGAGCGACGTGTCGAACGGGTCGAGGCCGCGGTCCTGATACCAGCGGATGGCGTTCACAGCGCGGCGCTTCTGCTTGTCGCTGAGCTGGTCGCTCCGCATGATCTCGTTGGTGAACTGCGCGATCGGCGAGCCCTGCTCCTGGATTCCCTCGAGCCCCGCGGTGCTGCCGATCCCGAGCAGCGACTCCAGCGACACGCCGCTGAGCAGAGGATCGCGCACCGGGTCTGGAGAGGGCCGGCGGATCTTGCTGGTGCTGACATCCTTGGAGGCCATCGAGGCGCCAGCGATGGTCGATCCTGCGCCGAGGATTGGACCGAGAATCGCAGCAATGGTGGCTGGATCCATCTCAAACCCCCTTCGGGATCAGTTCGACGTTGATCGACGACGTTCCCGATGCAGCAGACTGAGGCGCAAAGTTCGCTCCAGCGCCAACACCACCCATCACCTTGAACCAGTATTTAGCTCCGGGTGTGGCGTCCGCGGTATACGTAAGAACGACCGTCACGGCTCCGTTGGTTGAGTTGACCGCGTGAGCCGCCTTCGCGTCTCGGACGGCATACGTGACCTCTGCATCGGTGGACTCCACGAGGATGAAGTGCCACAAGCTCGTCGAAGCAGACGCGGGAGTCCCGCACACCGTTGCGGTCACACGCAACCGATAGCCTACGCCCGGGACCGTGATGTTCCTGCGTAGGACGGTTGCTGCTCCATCGACCACATTCGCGTAGTTCGTGAGCGTCGTGGCCCCGAGAGCCAGTTTTGACGTTGCCAACGACAGCGCAGTCCCCGCGCTTTCGAGTTGCAGGAACGCAGAGGTGTACCCCTGCTGACGCGCAGTCGTGACGACCGGAAGACAGACCGCGCCGAACCACTTGGACACATCCGTCGCGCCCTTGCTGACCAGATGCAGGATGACGGCCGTGGGCGTGGCGTCCGTCGTGAAGTACCCTTGCAGCAGGTCCGGAGTCGTATCCGTGGTCTCCGCGTCGAGATCCACGCTCGCGCCGGAGGTGAAGATCCTGGCCGTATCGCCTGCCGTCGCCCAGCCCATGGCGTACACCACGTAGGTCGTGCTCGGCCGCAGGCTTGTCGCTGGGATCGTGTACCGGAACCCGGTATTGGCCGAACCAGCGCCCGTGACGGACACGTAGTAGCCGAGCCCTAGCCCATCGCCTGCGACCAGCGCCGTGTGGTCGTACTGCGTAGCCGGGGTCGTGGTCGCCGCCCATCCGTCCGGTGGAGTCGTGCTGGCAGGCGCCTGGAACGCCGCAAAGCTCGAGTTCGGCAGGATGTTCTGCGGCGAGTTCATCAGGTTGACGCTGCGCTCGAACCACTCCAGCGCTCCGCCCTGATCGGAGGCGTTCCCGAACTTGAGTTGCGCGAGTGCGTACCGCAGACGCTCGATGTCTCCCGCCAGCGTGGTCGGGGCGGACTCCGAGCCAGGGGTCCCCGGCGTGGTCTGCGTCGCCTGCGTCCCATGGTCGGCGATCTTCGTCTGCGCGATGTCCGCGGAGCCGTTGATGTTGACGTTGGCGAGGTTCCCGTTGATCTCGGAATAGGCCGTGTTGAAGTCGGTATCCACCTCGTCGTTCAGGATGGTCGTCCCCGACGTGAAGTTCGTACCGCCTGCAGCCTTCGGGCCTCGGACGATCGTTCCCATCTAGGCCGCCTCTCTCTCTGGAGACT
>CAZRFC010000021.1:0-21797 GCA_964598975.1 uncultured Mycobacterium sp.
AACCATATGCTCGAGGAAGTGCGTGATCCCGTTGAGCCGGCGGGGCTCAGAGCGATCCCCGATACCGGCTCGCCGCCCGACACCTTCGACATTCAAGCCGCCATTCCCGATGTCGAGGCCGTGATCCCCGATGACGGCCCTTCGACCGACCGCGCCTACGGCCGGGCCGTCGACGTGATCTTCCACCACCCGACCTAGCAGCCCCCTCAACCCCCCGCGCATGCCCAACCGGGCGGCCATCCGGCCGCGCCGGCGCACGCGCTCGCCCGCAGCAGGAGAACGCGGATGTCGCAGGCGCAGTCCACGCAGAACACCGACGTCAAGATCGGCGACGGCGCTTCGCCGGAGGTTTTCACTTCCATCGCGGAGGTGATCTCCATCGACGGACCCGGCGGCGATCGACAGCTGATCGACGTCACGCACCTGAAATCCACCGCCCGCGAGAAGCGAGCCGGCCTGCGGGATTCGGGCGATCTCACGCTGACGATGAACCGCATCGTCGGCGACAACGGCCAGGACGCGCTGATCGCCGCCGAGGCGGGCGATGACCCGGTGAACTTCCGGGTCATCTATCCGGACGGCGAGCAGGAGGACTTCGCGGGCATCGTCACGTCGTTCCGCGAGTCGGCTGCTATCGACGATGTCCGCAAGGTGACGGTCGGCATCGCGGTCACGGGCACGATCGCCCGCTCGTGATCAACCGCTACACCGGCGAGGTGTCGATCGACCTCGCCGGGCGGCGCTGGACGCTGCTCTACGACTACGACGCCCTCTGCGCCGTCGTCGCGATCAACGACGGGTTTCAGCTTCTCTTCGCGGTCGCGGACCGCGAGACGCTGCTGCGCTACCTCGCGGTCAACCAGGCCGACCTGCCTGGGGTGCTGGCGGCGGGCCTGCGCCGGCACCATCCCGAGATCACCCCGGCCGCCGCGAAGGCGCTGCTCGCGCCCGGCTATCAGACCATGGCCGGCGCCATGGCCGACGCCCTCTGGGCGAGCCTCAGCGACCCGGACCCGGACGAGGCGCACGAACCGGACCCTCGGAAGGCAGCAAGGCAAGGCGGCACCGCGACCCGCTTCGGGCGGCGTTCGTGGATGGCGTTGCTGCGGGTATTCCGCCGGACCAGATAGGCCGCCGGCTCTGGTGGCAGCTTCTGGCGCTGGTCGCGCATGCGGCCGAGCGCGAGCGGCAGCGCTGGCGCCGCACCGGCTGGGGCGCGCTCTGGACGGCCACGGCCGGCCGGCGCAAGCACATGCCGACCTATGCCGAAGTGGTGAAGCCCTTCGCGCCCTACGAGCCCGAATGGAAGCGGCAGAAGCGGGTGATCGCCGACGCCATCGCCCGGGCGGAGGCGGCGAAGGCGCGCGGCGCAGCCCCGGGCAAGCGCCGCCGGAAAGGATCGAGACATGGCGCAGACGGTCGGGCAGATCACGGTCGACCTGGACGCCAAGGTCGCGAAGTTCAACGAGAACATAGCGAAGGCCCGCAACAGCCTCGAGCAGGCGGGCCAGCGGATGAACAAGAGCCTGACGGCGATCGATAAGGGCTTCGCCATCGTCGCCCGCGGCGCCGCGACGCTGGTCGGCGCGCTGGGCGTGGCGGCGCTGGCGCAGTTCGGCCGCCAGGCGCTCGACACCATCGGCGGGCTCGGCGAACTCGCGCAGCAGATGGGCGTGACCACCGACACGCTGCAGACCCTGCAATTCGCGGCGCTCGAAACCGGCAACTCGCTCGAGGAGATTCAGTCGGCGATCCAGCGCTTCTCCAAGACGGTCGGCGAGGCGGCGGAGGGGAACGAGAAGGCGATCGAGACCTTCGACAAGCTCGGCATCAAGATCCTCAACGCCGCGGGCAACCTGCGGCCGACGGACGAGCTTCTGCGCGAGTTTGCCGACCGCATCGCCGGCATCGAGGACCCCGCCCTGCGGGCCGTCGCCGTGACCGACCTGATGGGCAAGGGCGGCCAAAAGCTGCTCCCGATCCTCGAGGCGGGCGGCCAGGGCTTCGACGATTTCGGCAAGCGCGCTCGCGACGCCGGCTATCTGGTCGATAGCGAGCTGATCGCCGCATCCGACAAGGCGGGCGACGCCATCGCCGTCTTCGTCGAGGTCACGCGCCGGCGGCTGCAGTCGCTGTTCGCCTCCGAAGTGCTGCCCGGGCTGCAGGCCATCGCCGAGGCCATCGCGAATATCGGGCGGTCCGCGATCTCCGCCACCGGCGGCGCGGCCGAGCTGCAGAAGCTGACGGCCGAGGTCGAGCGCTTGGTTGCCATCCGCGACCGGCTGGTCGCCGAAGCCGGCCCGAACGTCGGCCCCAAGGGCATCGCCGCCGGCCAGATCGCCGACCTGAACCGCCGCATCGCCGACCTGAACGCCCAGCGGGCCGCGCTGCTCAAAATCGCGAACCCGCAGCCCGAGGGCGCGACGTCCACCGACGCGGGATCCGCCGGCGCCAGCAATTCCCTCTCGGAAAAGGCCCGCAAGGACATCGAGGCGGCGGACAAGATCATCAACGCCTACCTGATCAAGCAGCAGACGGCGGCCGCCGATTTCGGCGATGCCATCGCGCAGCGGCAGCGGGCGATCTTCGAAGCGCTGGCGAAGCTGCCGGAGGGCGCCACCGAGGACCAGCGCACCAAGGTCGCCCTGCTGGCCGCCGAAGAGTTCGACCGGACCGAAGGCGTCAAGCTGCTCACCGAGGAACTGAAGAAGCTCGACACGCAGGAGCGCGAGCTGGCCGACGCCTACGACCAGACCTACGAGGTCCAGCTTCGGCAGGGGGCCTCCCGCAATGCCCTGATCGAGGGCATGCAACAGGAGGAAAGCAACAACCGCCGCCTGATCGCGGCGCTCGACATCGGCCTCGACGCCTACGAGCAGCAGAAGGCGATCATCGAGACGCTGAACGCCCTCAAGGCCGCGGGCATCCCGCTTGACAGCGAGACGGCGGCGAATGCGCTCGCCATCGCCGAGAACCTGGGCAAGCAGCGCAAGCAGCTCAACGACAACGAAGACGCCCTCCGCGAGCAGCGGGCGCTCTGGGCCCGGCTCGCCGACACCATCGGCAGCAACCTCGAGGACGCCTTCGTCCGCGGCGCGAAGGCATCCGAAGTGCTGCGGGCCGCGCTGGCCGACGTGCTGCGCATCCTCATTCAGATCGGCTCCAGCAAGCTCGGCGCCGGACAGGTCTCGGGCGGCTCATCGGGCGGCGGGCTTCTAGGCGGGCTGCTCGGCGGCGCGCTCGACGGGGTGATCAACAACATCTTCGGCGGCGGCGGCGCCTCGGCGGGCTCGCTCGCGGGCTCCGCGCTGGTGCCGGGGCCGGGCGGCGGGCTGTTCCCGGCGCTGGCCGAGGGCGGGTCGTTCCGCGTCGGCCCGGGCAGCGGCACCGACCGCACGTTCTTCGGCGCCTGGGTCTCGCCCGGCGAGAACATCCATGTCATGCCGCCCGGCGAGGACATGGGCGGCGGCGGCGGCATGGTCGCCTATATCGACGCCCGCGGCGCCACCGAGGACGCGATCAAGGGCATCCGGCGCGAGCTCCGCATCCTGAACGCCTCGGTCGAGCCCCGCGCCGTCGCGGCCGTCACCGACGCCCGCCGGCGCGGCCGCGGCGGGCTCGCGGAGCATTTCGGATGAGCATCACCTACCCGCTGAGCATCCCCGCCGAGTGCAAGCCGCGCTCGGCGGAGATCAGCATGCGCAACGTCGTCGGCGTCTCGCGCTCGCCCTTCACCTTGCAGACGCAGGTCCAGGCGCACCAGGGCGAGGCCTGGGCGATCGTGCTCGACTTCCCGCCGATGCAGTACGTCGACGCGGCCCGGAAGATGATCGCCTTCCTGATGGCGCTGCGCGGCCGCTACGGCACCTTCTATGTCGGCGACCCGATCGAGACCGCGCCGCAGGGCCCGGCCGGCGGGACGCCCGTGGTGGACGGCGCCGGCCAGTCCGGCCACACGCTCGACAGCCGGGGCTGGACCATGCCGGCCGGCACGCTGACCTGCGACGAGACGGCCACCACCTGCGACGAGACGGACGTGACCTGCGACGCGGGCGGGGTGGTGCTGAAGGCCGGCGACTGGCTCGGCCTCTACCAGGGCACCGCGCAGGCGCGCATGCACCGCGTCACCCAGGATACCGACATCCTCGACGCCGCGACCGGCGGCGCCACCATCCCGATCTGGCCGGCGCTGCGCGAGGGGCCGGACGACGGCGAGGCGATCGAGACGGAGAACGTGCAGGGCGTCTTCCGGCTCGCCGCCGAGATCACCTATTCGGTCGGCGAGGCGCAGTTCTACGGCTTCACCATCGACGCCGAAGAGGTCGTCTGAATGGCCCGCGACCTCGCCGCGGCGCTGCTCACCGAGTTCACCGCGGCAGCGCTCCGCCCGATCGCCTTCGTCGAGGTCGAGATGTCGACCGGCGAGTTCGTCCGGGTCTGGTCGGGCATCGGCGAGCGCGAGTGGGGCGGGGAGACCTACCAGGGCGTCGGCGGGCTCGGCCGCATCGCCTCGCCCATCGAGGAGAGCGGCCAGGTCAACGCATCGGGCGTCACCTTCGAACTGTCGGGCATCCCCTCGGCGCTGATCCAGCCATCGCTTCCGTACCTGCGGCAAGGCCTGCCCTGCCGGCTCTGGGTGGTCGCCATGACCGAGGCGGGCGCCCTGGTCGGCGACCCGGACGTGCCGTTCTATGTCGGCCTCACCGACGCGCTCGACATCGCCGACTCAGGCGACGAATCGACGATCAGCCTGCACACCGAGAACCGGCTGATCGACCTGGAGCGGCCGCGCGTGCGGCGCTTCACCACCGAGGACCAGCGGCTCACCGATCCGGACGACAAGGGATTCGAATTCGTGCCGGGCCTGCAGGACGTGCAGATCCAGTGGGGCCGGAGCTGAGACGGCTGCCTGACTGGCCGGAGCGGTTCGCGCGCCACTTGGCGCAGCACCGCCGGACGCCCTTCGCCTGGGGCCGCCACGATTGCGCCCTGTTCGCCGCCCGCGGCGCCGACGCCGTCTGCGGCTCGGCCGTCGCGCTGGCGCTGCTGACCGAGCTCTATTCCGCGCGGTTCCTCCGCCAGGCTGCGGCCGGGCTCGCGCCGTTCGAAACGCTGGCGGGCGCCTGGGCCGACCGGCTCGGGCTCGCCGAGACCCCGCCCGTGCGCGCGAACCGCGCCGACCTCGCGTTGTTCGACGGCATGGCCGGCCCGACGCTCGGCCTGATCGAGGGCGCGCGCATCGCCGCCCCCGGACCCGACCGCCTCGCCTTCTTCCCCCGCAGCGCCGCCCGCCGCGCCTGGGCCATCGGCTGATTTTCGGAGTACCCGATGCCGCCTGCCATTCCCGCAATCGTGGCGGCCGTGCCGGCGCTGATCGCCTCGAACGTTGCGCTCGCGGCCTTTGCCTTCGTCTCGACGCTCGCGCTGGGCTTCATTCAGAAGGCGCTGGCGCCGAAGCCGAAGCGCACCGACCCGCAGCAGCAGGACCGCTTCATCTCGCTCCGCGAGCCGACCGGCACCCGCAAGATCGCCTTCGGCATCACCCGCCTCGGCGGCACGCAGACCTTCGTGCATTCGAATGGCGAAACGAAGCAGTACCTGCGGACGGTCATCTCGATCACGGGGCATCCCGCGACGGAGTTCCTGGCCCTCTACCTCGACAACGAACTGGTGCCGCTCGACTCGAACGGCGCCGCGACCGGAAAATATGCGGGCTATGTCTGGGCCTGGTTCGGGCTGGGGACCGAGGCGGGCGACACCGCCTTCCAAGCGGCGCTCGCGGCCGGCGCATCGGAGGTCTGGACCGCCGACCACGAGCAGACGGGCGTGGCGAAGCTGCATGTGGTCTACGCCTTCAATCCCGACCTGTTCACCGGCGCGATCCCGAACCCGACCGTCATCTGCCGGTGGATGGGCGGGATATGGGATCCCCGCACCGACACGTCGGGCTTCACCGACAACCCGGCGCTGTGCATCGCCCACTACCTGATGATGTCGGAGGCCGACGGCGGGGTCGGCGCCGAGCTGTCGGAGATCGACGAAGACGCGCTGGTCGCCGCGGCGAACATCTGCGACGAGATGGTCGAGCGCCGCAACGTCACGGTCGACTTCACCGCCGCCGACACCGACATCATCACCGTCGCCGATGCGAGCGCCCGGCTCAGGCTCGGCACGCGCATTCAGGTCGCCTCCAGCGGCACGCTGCCGCCGGGCCTCGCCGCCGCCACCAGCTATTTCTGGATCCCGGTCTCGAGCCTCGGCGGCAAGGTCGCGACCAGCCTCGCGAACGCCCGGGCCGGCACGGCCGTCAACATCACCGGCGCGGGCTCTGGCACGCACTCGCTCGAGGTCGAGGCCGAGCCGCGCTACACGCTGAACGCATCCTTCGACACCGCCGAGACGCCGCGCGACATCCTGCTCAAGATGCTGTCGTCGATGGCGGGCGGAATCAGCTTCGCCGGCGGCAAGTTCCGCATCCTGGCCGGGGCCTGGCGCGAGCCCGAGACGAGTTTCGACCTGTCGCACCTGGCCGGCCCGATCGCGGTCAACCACCTGCGCTCGCGGCGCGACCTCTACAACGGCATCAAGGGCGTCTTCTTCAATCCCGACGACCTCTACCAGCCGACCGACTATCCGGCGGTGCAGGACGCCACGGCGCTCGCGGCCGACGGCGACCGCGAAACCTGGCTCGATCGCGAGTTCCCCTGCACGAACTCGCCCAGCATGTGCCAGCGGCTCGCGAAGATCCTGCTGGAACGGAACCGCCGGCAGGCCCAGGTCGCCTGGCCGGTCAACCTCGCGGGCCTGCAGGTCCAGGCGCTCGATACCGTCTCGATCACCGCCGACATCCGGGGCTGGGACGAGAAGACCTTCGAAGTGGACAGCCTGCGGCTCGCGCCCGGCGAGGGCGAGGGCGGCCCGGTGCTGACGGTCGAGATGCAGCTATCGGAGCACGACGAGGACGTCTTCGCCTGGGATGCCGACACCGACGAACGGCTGCTTGGCGAGAGCGTCACGACGACCCTGCCCGACCCGACGGATGTCGAGCCGCCGACGGGCGTGCTGGTCTGGGGCGAGACGGTCTCGGGCGTGCCGCGGCTCCGCTCCACATGGACGGCGGCCGCGGATGGCTTCGTCGTCGACTATGAGGTCCAGGTCAAGAAATCGTCGGAATCCGGCTACACGACGGGCATCCGGACCGGCGGGTCGACGGAGTTCACCTATTCGCCGATCCTGACCGGCACCGACTATGACCTGCGGGTCCGCTCGGTCAACCACCGCGGCGCGACCTCGGAATGGGTCGAGGTCACGGGCATCGACGATGCGGGCGACAATATCCCGCCCTCCGCGCCGACGGTGATCGACGCCGCGCCGATCGACACCGGCCCCATCACGCAAATCTCGATCACGGCGCAGGCGCCGGCGAGCTCCGATACCCGCTTCCTGCGGGTCTACCGCGAGGAGGGCAGCCCCGACCTGCTGGTAGGCGAGGTCGCCTGCCTGCCGGGCGAGCAGAAGATGTTCACCGACAGCGACGGGCCGTTCAACGCCGTGAGCCTGCCGTTCTACTTCGCGACGGCTCTCGACGCGCAGGGCAACGAGAGCGCGGCCAGCGCCGCCGTGCAGGCGGAAATCGACCTGGGCGGCGGGGGCCCCTGATGCCGCAGCAGGTCATCGGCACCGGCACCGTCGCGAACGACGGCACGGGCGACACCCTCCGCGCGGCGGCGATCAAGATCAACGCCATGATGGCCGAGCTCTATGCCGGCCAGGGCGGGGTCGGGCTGCCGGGCTCGGGCGATGTCGGCAAGATCCCCTATGCCATCGCCTCGGGCCAGGTCGGCTGGCGCCGCGCGCCGAAGTGGGACATCCGGTTTCAGGGCGAGGACATCGCCTGCGACGGTGCGACCGACGACGCGCCGGCGATCACCGCGGCCTTGGAAACCATCGCGGCGGCCGGCGCCGGCGACGTCGATCTGGTGGGCGACGACCCGGCGGGCGAGTTCTACCTGAACTCGACGATGCTGGTGCCGTCCTGGTGCCGCATCTTCTTCCGCAACGGGATCCTGATGGGCCCGAAGGGCCGCATCGGCGTCCAGGGCCGGCTGGTCGAGCTGCCGGAAACGGGCAAGTACCAGATCCGCGCCACGGCTTCGGCCGGGCAGAAGGACATCCAGCTTTCGAACGACCCGTCCTCCGACTACACGAATTTCACGGTCGGCAAGCAGTACGTCATCCGGGGCGAGAACGACGCGACCGGCAACGCCATCAACAAGGAGACCTTCTGGCTCGCCTCGATCAATTCCGGCACGAACACCATCACCGCCGTCGACAACCTGCAGAACACCTACGAGCCGAGCTATCCGTCATCGGACTGGCCGAACGACAAGACGCTGATTTCGGAGATCGTCGGATCGAAGCTCGCCGCCGACGCGGTGGTCGGCGCCTACACGCTCGAGGTCGCCGACGCCTCGGTCTTCACCCTCGGGCAGGTGACGATCGAGGACGACACGGTTGCCGCCGACGTCAGCGGAACCTCGACCAACCCCTGCCGGATGGAGACGAACTACATCGTCGCCATCGAGACCGGCAACGTCCTGCGCTTCGCCTATCCGATCGCGCACGACTATGAGGTCACGCACAACGCGGTGGTGCAGAAGGTCGAGCCCGTGCAGGGCGTGGCCCTGATCGGCGCGCGCATCCGCTTCGACGAGAACAGCGATTCGAACAGCCGCTATTCGATCTTCACGCAGTACGACGCCGACACCTTCATCCACGATTGCTGGGTGCTGGGCGACCTCGAAACCGGGCTCGGGCCGCGGGCGCCGGGCGTGCGGATCGGCGAGGGGTCGCTGCGGGCGGTCGTCGATGCCTGCCGGGTGCTGTGGCCGGCCTATTACGGCTCGGGCCAGGGCTACGGCATCACGGCGAACCGCGGCGCCCGGCACTGGCAGATCACCCGGAACTTCCTTGAGGGCTGCCGGCACTCGATCCTGGCCCAGATGGGCGCCTGCGACGGGCTGATCGCGTGGAACTTCTCCACCGATTGCCGCGGCACGGACATCGACCTTCACGGCTGCGGCGAGCGCAACATCCTGATCGCGTCCAACCGCGTCACCGGCGGGCCGTCGACGACCAGCGACATCACCACCAAGGGCGCGGTCAAGGTCGGCAATACCTCGCACCGCTTCGGCGCCAAGGGCATCCGCGTCATCGGCAACGACATCGGCCCCTATGACGGCTACGGCGTGCATGTCGTGCCCGAGAGCGAAGACACGCTGGTCAAGGCGAACAGCTTCACCCGCTGCGCCACCGGCGGGGTCTATGTCCAGCGGCCCTCGGCCGACAACTCGCTCGCCATCCGCAAGGTAGACATCGAGCAGAACAGCTTCGATGGCATGGACAACGTCCTCGACATTGCCGGCGGCTCGGATGGCGGCAAGACCGTGGTCGACATCCGGTTCGCGGACAACGACGTGAAGCGCGCGCCGGGGCTGGCGCCGCTGATCGATGCCGACTGGGTGGACGGCCTGACGCTCGCCGGCAACCGCTACCAGGTCGAGGCGCCGGGCAGCCCCGCCGGCGGCGTCTACTTCATCGACGCCCGCGATTGCACGGGGCTGGTCGCGCTGAACGAGACGATGCAGGGCGGCGACATCGCCTGGCGCATCGAGAACTGCCCGGCCTTCCTCGTGCGCGGCGGCGACTTCATCGGCCTTGCGGGCCGCACGCTGCTGCGCGACAGCGGCGGCAATACCGGGGGCAAGTTCCTCGACTATGAAGCGCTCGACTTCGACGCGCAGATCGTCATCGGCAGCGACAGCGGGATCAAGTACCGGCCCCGCAGCTTCCCCGAATTCTACCAGTCGCTGACCAGCCTGCCGAACGGCGGCAGCGCCATGACCGGCCGCGGGCTCGCCTTCGACGACACGACGCCGCAGATCACCGAGGTCTGGCTGTTCCCGCAGGAGATCGCGATCAAGCCGCGCTGCCTCGGCGGCTACCTGCATATCGAGGCGAACATCCCCTATCTCAGCCTCGACATCGGCGCCAGCAACGTCGCCCTGACGCTCTGGGAATCGGACGGCGCGAGCCCGCCCGCCTACACCTTCCTCGCCCTGCTCGACACCCAGCGGGTCACGTCGGGCAGCACGTCAGGCGCCCCCGTGCCGGGCCGGGCGGTGATCGCGCACGCCATCACGGACTTCAGCACCGAGAAGATCCTGGCGCTGGCGCTCGCCTGCAAGGATTCCGACCGAACCCTCGTGATCGACACGCGCTTCAACGGCGCGGATCAGCCCTGGTGGCGCGTCTGGGAAGGCCCCGCCAACAACACCTGAGAGTGCAGCATGGAATTCCAGACGATCGGCGTCGGCTCGGTTGCGAACGACGGGACCGGCGACACCCTGCGCGCAGGCCAGATCAAGACGAACGAGAACCTGGCGCTGGCGCAGGCGATCTTCAACGGCGGCACGTCGTTTCGGAACAAGCTCCTGAACGGCTGCTTCCGGGTCTGGCAGTCGGCCGACCCGGCGGGCTCGACGCCGGACGACAACGCCTACTGCGCCGACCAGTGGCGGCTTCTCGCGGAGTCGAACGGTGCCGCGACGGTGAGCCGGTCGGTGGCGTCGCTGCAATCCGGCGCCTCGGCGCGCATCGGCCTCGTCACGGCCATCGCCGACAAGAAGTTCGGCATCTGGCAGCCGCTGCCGCTGACCGAGGTTCTGCCGCTGCGCGGCCGCGCGGTGACGTTCCGGATCTCGATGTCGCGCACGGGCTCGGTGCCGGACGACGTCCGCATCGGCGTCATGGAATGGACCAGCACCGCCGATTCGATCTCCGCCGACCCCATCTCGTCATGGGGCGGGGCGAACACCAACCCGACGCTCGCCGCCGGATGGGCGTTCCTGAACACGCCCGCCGATCTGGGCTTGGCACTCGCGGCCGAGACGCACGAGGTCACCGTCACCGTCGGCTCGAGCGCGAACAACCTCGCGGTCATGGTCTGGTCGAACGACGTCACGACATCGATCGGCGCGCACGGCCTCTATCTGTGGAATGCGAGCCTGCAGATCGCCTCGGTCGCCAATGAGCAGACGGGCTTCGAAGCCCGGCCGCTGGCGATCGAGGAGATGCTGTGCAAGCACTTCTACCAGAAGACCTATAGCCGCGACGTCGTGCCCGGCACCAACACCGGCAACGGCATCGTCGGCACGGGATCGACCGGCCTGAACTCCGCGGCGCACACGCCGCGCCATACGCATTACTACCGCCCGGCGATGCGGATCGCGCCGACCGTGACCTTCTACACGCAGGCCGGGACGTCCGGGCAATGGGACGGCGCCAGCTCGCCGTCCGTCGTCGCGAACTGCACGGAGCATGCGCTGGTCGAGGGCGCGACCGCATCCGGCACCGACGGGCGCATCAGCGGCCACCTGACGATGAATGCAAGGCTCTGACGGGAGGGATGCGATGGCCTTCGAGGGCGATCACCCGGGCGCGCGGCGGGTTCTCATGGAACCCCGCATCTCGCTCGGCAACGTCATCACGCTCGCGACCATCATCGTCGCCATCGGCATGGCCTGGGGCCAGATCAACGGCCAGGTCTCCGCGCTGGAGAAGCGGATCGACGACACGAAGCAGCAGCGGGCCGAGGACCGGGTGCAGACGCAGAACACCATCGAGCGGATCGAGCGCGCGAACGAAAAGGCGGTCGTCGAGATCAAGGAAATGCTGAACCGCTTCGAAGCCAAGCTCGACCGCAAGCAGGACCGGCCGCTTTCGCCGATGCCGTTGCCCTGATGGCCTTCGAAACCGAGGTCGCGATCCTGCGCGACGCCCGCTGGTTCGTCCGGAACGGCCAGGAATATCGCCGCTTCGACGCCGACCACCCGCTCGGGCCCGCCTACGAGCGGGTCAACCTGCGCGGCGCCGTCAGCCGCGCCGCCTACATCCATCACTCCCGGCTGCCGCGTATCACCCGGCACCTGTCGCGCACCGCGAACGCCATGCTGCTCGCCGTCCAGCGCGGCGAGGTCTTCCGGTGGAAGGCCGCCGGGCCGCCGGTGCTGTTCACGAAGGACGGGATCCGCTGCTTCCGCCCCGTGCGCGAGGTCGACGATCCGTCGGCGGGTTTCGAGCCCGCGACCCGCGACCAGCCGGGCGCGCTTGCGGACGTCAACCGCCGCGGCCTCGCGCTCGACCTGCTCGACCGCACGCTGGCGATCGTGGACGGCCACCCCTGGCCGACGGGGCCCGCGCCGGTCCACAAGCCCGCGGCCGCACCGCTCTTCCCGCTGCTCTCGCCCAGCCGCGAGGGCTGGCCCGATCGCGATCCCGCAACCCCGCCGCCACCGCCCCCGCTCGACGAGATCGAGCAATTCAGACAGGAGCTGCTTGCCATGACCGAAGCCGAACGCCTTGCCGTGCTGACCCAGGTTCTCAGCATCGACGGCGCCGCCCTCAAGCCCGCCCGCGAGTTCATGCAGCTCGCCCATGCCTTCATCAACCGGCCGGACGTCGAGCCGGGGCCGATGCGCGCCTCGCTCGAGCAGACGATCGGCCTGGTGCAGAAGCTCGGCGGCTGATTGCGGCGCCGGCTGGACCCGTCGGCGCGGGCGCGGATCGCCGAGCTCTACGCGCAGGGCGAGAAGGTCGAGGCCATCGCCGCGGCATTCGCCGTCGTGCACTCCACGGTGATCCACATCGCCCGCCGCGCCGGGGTGCCGCTCCGCGCCGGCCGGCGGACGCCCTGCCCGCCGGAGATGCGGCAACGCATCGTCGCCGAGTTCCTGGCCGGCGACCGCCCGCCGGAGATCGCGCGCCGGCACGGCCTGCACCTGCATACGGTGCAGCGCTTCGTGCGGCAGGCCGGCCACGCGCGGCCCCGGGGCGCGGCCCCGACGGCCCGGGTGCTGGCGATGCAGGCCGAGATGGCGGCTGCTCATGCCGCCGGTGAATCGGAAAGGTCGCTGGCGCGCGGTTCGGCGTGAAGCGCGAGACCGTGCACGTCGCGATCCGGCGGGCTTGGAAAGCAAACGCCCCGCCGGAGCGGGGCGCTGTGTCCGGGTTTAGCCGGGCGGTCGCATGACAGCCTCCGGGGCAAGGTGGGGCCTGGAAAGCAAATCTCGAACGAGTGCGCGCATCATAGCAAAGGACCATCGCCATGGACATAGACGCATTTAAGGACCAGGCGGCCGAGGTCGCGCAGAAGAAGTTCCGGCTGACGGTCGGCATCGCCGCGCTGGCGGTCGTCGCGGCCTTCGTGCTCGGGGCGGTGCTGTTTTGACCGTCCCCCGCGGCATCCGGAACCACAACCCGGGCAACCTGCGCCGCACGGCCGACCCCTGGCAGGGCCTCGCCGCCGAGCAGACCGACCCGGAGTTCTTCGCCTTCGCGGGCCCGCAATGGGGCATCCGGGCGCTGGCCGTCACCCTGATCACCTATCAGGACCGGCACGGCATCAACACCGTCGCGGGCATCATCCGCCGCTGGGCGCCGCCGAACGAGAACGACACGCGATCCTATATCGACTCCGTCGCCTACAAGGCCGGGGTCGGCGCGGACGAGCCGCTGAACCTGCACGACTATGCGACGCTCCGGCCGATCGTCGAGTCCATCATCGCGCACGAGAATGCGAATTATGCCTACCCGGCGGAAGTGCTGGACGCAGGCCTGAAGCGCGCCGGCGTGGAGCCGCCGCTGAAGCCCGTGACGCAGTCGAAGACCGTCGGCGGCGCCTCGGTCGCCATCACCGGCGGCAGCATCGCGGCGGCGGCCGGGACCATCGGCGCCGTGGCGCCTGCGGTGCCCATCGTGAAGGACGTCGCCCAGACGGTGCGCGACTACCCCCTCGAGCTCCTGATCATCCTGGGGGCGCTGGCGGCCGTCGGCGGGGCCGTCGCGGCCTGGGCCTACCTTCGGGATCGGAAGCGGGGGCTGAAGTAGGCGCCGGATGCTCACGCAGATCAAGATCGCCATCGCCTGCGCCGCCCTCCTGGCCGTGCTCGCCGCCGGCCTCGTCATCCGCTGGCAGCACGGCCGCATCGAGAACCTGAAGGCCGAGGCCGGCCGGCTCGAGACCGAGCGCGACTTCGCCGCCGCCGAGGCCGAGGCGCAGGCCGAGATCCGCCGCCGGCTCGCCGCCCAGCACGCCCGCGACCTCGCCGCCGTCAAGGCCGACGCCGTGGCCCAGGAACGCCGCCGCACCCGCCGCGACCAGATCACCCGGGAGATCGTCATTGCGCCTGCACCCCCGCCGGATTGCCCGCCTGTCGGTCCTGCTCTTGCCGCTGCTCTCCGGGGCCTGCGAGACGGTGACGCGGCTCCTGCCGGGGCGGGTGGAGATCCAGCGGGTGACGCCGCCGGCGGCGCTGCTCGATTGCCGGCCGGCCCCGCAGGTGCCGCCGGATCCGGTCAGCGATAGGGACGCGGCGCTCTACGTCCTGGCGCTGGACGATGCCGGCGGGGACTGCCGGGACAAGCTGAAGGCGGTGAAGGACTGGGCGGCAAAGTAGGTATCCCGGGCGGTCCGAAATCTTAGCAGCGGGGTCGGCTCAGGCCGGCCCCGCTTTTCGCGTTTCTGGGGCTCGGCTGGTCCATGACTACCGGATCACCAAAGCGGGTGCTTCGGCCGCATCGTCCCCGTCCACATAGCGAGCGCCAGCCCGCAGAGCAGAATGATGACCGGATACAGCAGGCGCACGCGCGGGTGGCGATCCAGGAATGCCCAATGCAGCGGCGAAAGCCGCGCCAACCACTCGCGGCGGATTTCCTGCTCAATGGCCCGCAGCCGGAAGTCCAAGGGCTCCGACCGGCGCTCGATCTCCGCGAAATAGGCGCGCATTTTCTCCGCTGCATGCGCGTCGTTGGCGTCGCGATGGTCCAGGCCCGCCGCCTCCCAGGCATCCCGTCGCGCCAGCGTCAATTCCGTCAGGACTTCCGCGCGCTGCTCGCGCAACCTGCTCAGGCTCATTTCAGCCTCCCCCTGCCCGATCCTCGCGCATCCCGCGTCGCCGGGCAATGGCTAGGGTTGCTTAACGCCGACAGATTCGCACGCCTCCTCGACCGCGGCGGCCAGCATGGCGGCGAGGGCTAGCCCGGCCGGGGCATGCCACTGGACCAGTTGCCCCTCGACCTCTGCCGCCAGTCCCTCGGGATCGCCATCAAAGGCTGCCGCCATTGTCGATTGTGCTATCGCGGCAGCGCCCTTGCGCTTCACCTGGGCGCTCGGCTCCTGCAGTAGCTTGAGCAGCCGGGCGAGGGCGCGGAAGCGGGCGCTTCGTTCGGCCGACGCATAGGCGGTGCGCCGAGTTGTCTCGCGCTCGCAGTCCGCGATCATGTCGTCAAGCATCGCCGTTCTCCCTTTTCATGATCCCCGCGCCGCAGCACCAATTTTCAGGGCCGGTCATCGTTTTTCATGACCGGCGCCTGCCCGTGCATGCGCACCCTGGCCGCGGCGGCGAGCGCGGCGCGCATGGAATCCATCGCGAACTTGACGGGCGCCTGCATTGGAAAGAAGACATCCTTCCAATCAGGTCGTCCGTACCAAGCCTTCAGCGCCTCCTCGACCTCGGCGTCGCTGGGCTCGCGCGGGGGCGCGGGGAGGCGCGGTGGGGTGGCGATCTCGAATGCTTGGCAGACGTATTCGCGCTTCCAATCGGGCCAGGAGTCGAACTCCTGCCGGGCGCGCTCCAACTGCTCGCGCAAGGCGCCGAGCTTGCCGCTCCTCTCGGCTAGCGCCTTGTAAACCATCGCATCGCTCATAGCCTTCTCCTGGTGAGTCATTTGCACGCTCTCCGCGCTGCAAGTCATTGCGATTGCTTGCCCCCGTTTCGGGCGGGGAAACCGGCCAAGCCGTTGATCTGGCGCGGGTGGATGAGTCCGCCCCTGGGCACCATGGGGGAAACTCTGTGGGGAATGGCGAATCTGCCCGCCATATCAAAGGCCATGCATCCCTTGGTCGGGGGTTCAAATCCCTCCCCCGCTACCAAAATTTCCCGGTTTTCCGCCAGTTTCACCGCACGCATCCGCACCGCCTCGCATGAACGAAAACGGAATCGCATGGGGAAATGGGGGAAAAGTGTGGGGAAAGATTCACGGCACGTTCTTCCGGCCGATCAGGTCGAGAATCGCGCGCTGGTCGTCGACGCCGACATCCTGGTAGCGGGCGAGGCTCTTGACGTTCTGCCAGTCGCCGACCCGCTGCACGCCCTTCATGTCGACGCCCGCGCGGCGCAGCCAGGTCGCGAAGGAGTGCCGCGCCATGTGCGGGGTGAAGGTCACGCCGAGCCGGGCGCGGAGCTTGCGCAGGTGGTAGACCATCGACTGATAGGACCGCCAGCGGATCAGCCGGCCCTCGGGCAGCGGCAGGCGCTCGCATAGCAGCTCGAACACACGGGGGTGCATCGCGGTCCAGCGCCATTGGTCGGTCTTACCGATGCGCTGCCCGATCGTCCGCTGCTGCATGTCCACCCCGGCGCCCTCCAGCGCCAGCGCGTCGCCGGCCCGCCGGCCTTGGAAGAAGATCACGGCCAGGAACAGCTTGAGGTCGGGGTCGTCGGCGCTGGCGATCAGCGCCTCGGCGATCTCGGGCGAGGTCGGCCGCGCCTTGCCGGCGGGCTCGCGGCGCTTGCGCACCTTGCGGTAGGCGCACCAGCCGTTCTCGGCCGCATAGTGCAGGACGGCCGCGGCGGGTGTCAGGAACTCGCGGTTTTGCGTGCCGGGCGAGCGGCCGGGCAGCGCGCGGTTGGCGCCCTGGCTCAGCACGTCGATGGTGCAGGCGTCGAGGGCCGTCATGCCGATCTCGGCGGCGACCCGCAGGTGCCGGCGCTCCTCCTTGAGGCCGGGCAGGCGGTGCGCGATGTAGCGGCGGGCGGCCTCGGCATAGGTCGTCACGCCCCCCGGTTCGGCTGGGGAAAGAGCACGACCTTGCTGCCAGACGGCGACAAGGCCTGGCGCGCGTTCCTCAGCAAGCCCCTTGTCGTCCGTGCCGGTGGAGATTTCAAAGCTGACGCCGCCGATGCGGCCTCGGATGTGCCAGACCCGGTTTTTTCGACGACCGGGAGGGATGAGCTTGTAGGACATGCCTTCCTCGCCTGACGGAACCGCTCGTAATCGGCGGCCTCAAGGAACATGCTGCCACGCCCGCCCCGGATAGGGCGAATCCCGTACCGCCGGCAGAGGTTGCGGACGGTCCCCCAGGCCATGCCCAGGTCGGCGCAAATCTGCTCGAATGGCACGTCGGGGCGGCTCATGGCAGGCAGCCGTCAGGGAGGGAGCGGGGGAGCTTCATGGGCTAGGCAGGTCCAGCAGTTGCTCTGCGAAGTCTTGCAGCGCCTCCTGTCGAATCTTGCCCATTTCGCGCATTGCCGGAGACGCCTGGGCATAGGTGTCGCCCAAGCGGTCGGCCGTCTCGGTTGCATGCTGGCCCACCTTGGCCAAGATCAAATCAACCACGGCACCCCACGCCTCGCTTTCCGTTGTGGCCGGCACATAGCCGGCGCCGCCGCATTCGCTGCACCAATCCGGGTCGTGCCCGTGTTCGCCGAACCCGTGGTGATAGCCCTTGCCGCCGCACCGCTCGCAGGCGCAGGTCTTGCTCATGACCGCGGCAAACGCAGCCTCTGCGGCAGCTATCAGCTCCGCCTTGCCCATCCTCACCCCTCCTGCGGCGGCCACGGCGGCGCGGCCTCGGATTGCAGCTTCTCCAGCGTCTGGTGCGCGATCTCGGCGATTATGTCGATCGTCAATGCGGGCATGGGCAAAGTTCCGGGCCGAAGGCAAAAATTTGCGATGGCAGCCCCTATCGCCACCACCGCCTCGGCATACCGCTGCTCGCGCTTCACCTGCTTGAGCAGCCGATCAGTGAGCGGCCCGGTGACGTTGTGGTCGGCCAGCCCAAGGGCAGCATCCGCGAGTTCGACAACGTTGCGTCGCGCGTTCTTCCTCATTCGCACCAGGGCCTCCTCGCCCCATCCCATCGCCTCATTCGGGCTTGCCCGCGAGGCCGCAGTAGCCCAGCTTCGGAGATCCCAGCCGGCGCTTGAGCCGCACGACGACATCGCCGCCGTGCCCTTCCTCCGTCTGGCTTTCCCATGCCATATCCCACCGCCACGCCATGCATTCCGATCCGCAGCACTTGCCGGCAAGGTCGCGGCAGCAGACATTCGAGCGAGCCTGATCTTCGGTTAGTGCGCTCATCGCCATTCCCTCCGGGCAGCGTCGATCGCGACATTGAGTTCAGCCATCGCGCTATGCGAGCCGTCGGGCCGGTCGGGGTGTACTTCCGCCGCCCTCGTGCGATAGAACCGCTCCGCCTCCGCGAGATTGGCCGGGTTGTTGAGCACTTCACGCCAACTCTTCGGCGCCGGCAGCGCGACGAACCCCTCGAATGCCCGGTCCATCATCGTCCCGCCGCCGTGCCGTTCCATGCCGCGCAGATGGGCGACCGCGAGGCCGATCGACCGCAGGTTCGCGTGCGCCGACGCGAAGGCGTCCCGCGCCATCACCATCTGCCGGCCGCGCAGCGTGAAGTAGACGGCGACGCCGGGATCCTCGAGCCGCATGCGCGCCGCGTCGGCGCGCGGGCTGCCGTCCTGGCGCAGCGCCAGCCAGGACGAGATCACGACGTTCTTGGCGCCCAGGCGGGCGAGCTCGTCGAGCAGGTGCGCGCGCGCCATCGGAAAGGTGGAGACGAACTGGTTGCCGCTCTTGCGCAGCCCCGCCGGCGTCCGCGGCCAGCCATCCGGCCATTGCAGGGGATATGCTTGCGTCACAGCGCGCCCTCCAGTTCCTTGCGCCGCGTCCCGTAGGCGTCGTCGAGCTCCTGGTAGAGCGCGGGATCGCGGGCCCGCAGCGCCTCGCGCTGTTTGCGGAACTTCGGCGCGATCCACCAGCCGTCGAGCGTCTGCACGTCGACGAAGGACGCGAGCTGGCCCTTCGCCATCGCCAGCCATTCGGCGGGCGTCATCTGCGGCTGGCGATCGGGCGTGGCGTCGGCGGGCCCTGCCGAGGCGGATGGGGTTGCGGCGGACCCGCCGACGGCCCAGGCGGCGATCTGCCGCCCGTGCTCCTCGGATAGCTGCTCACCGTCGCGGAAGATCGCGCGGTGGTCGCCCTCAAGCTTGTGCGGGAGCTTCAGGTTGATGATGCCCTGCGCGTCCTGCATCAGCATGAAGGAGACGGTGACTTCGAAGGGGAAGGCCTTGTTGCAGATCGGCTCCCATTCGGTCTTGATGCCGCTGCCTTCCTTCTTCGCCTTCTGCTCCGCCCGCATGCTGAAGATGATCGGGATGCGCCGCTGCAGCAGCGAGTAGAGCATCGCCTTGTGCGCGGCCTTGGGCTTGATCCACGAGGCGAGCTTGATCGCTTCGCGCGCGCCCAGGCGCTCATATTCCTCGGCCTGCCAGTCCAGCACGCCGCCGAGGCCGACCCATTCCATGCTGAAGGAATCGATCACCAGCACGTCATAGCCGTTCGCCTCGGCGACGGCCGCGGCCGCGGAATACTTCTCCGGCCGGTGCGGCGGGTCGAGCACCGTCGCGTCGTAGGTGAAATGCTTGCGGATGTTCGGGTTCAGCATCCGGCCGCCCTCGGTGTCGAGGACGGCGATGCGCCCGGACGGCCCGGCAATGCCGCGTGCGAGCCGCATGGCCGAAAAGCTCTTGCCCGAATTCGTGCCGCCGGTGACGGCGACGAACAGGCCGTGCCGGTCGGTGTAGCTCTGCGCCGAGCGGAAGGGGTTTGCGCTCATGCCGCGCTGTCCTGCTCGTTCGCCGGCTGGTCCGGCGCCTGCCATTCGAGCATCGTTTCGAACAGCTTCAGCTTGCGCTCAAGGTCATAGGTGCGGCGCGCCAGCCGGCCCTCCCATTCGCGCTGCACATAGACCGGCGCCTCGATGTAGTGAACGTCGCGCCGGTGGCCGGGCCAGCGGTCATGGGCGAGGCACCACTGCCAGAGATCGATCGCGGCCTGCAGCTTCTCCTCGGCGATGGCGAGCGACATCGCATCGAATTCGAAGACCTGCAGCGTGTAGGGCGGCTTCTTCTCCTGCACGACCAGCGCATAGCGCGGGCGCTCGACGCCGAGCACGGCGCGGATGCCGCGCATGTAGAAGGCGGCGCGGACGTCGTAGCCCATGTCGAAGGCGTGCCGGGTGACCGGGCCGGCGGCGACGCTCTCGGCCTTCGTCTTGTAGTCGGGGAAGACGTTGCCGCTGAACGGCAGGACGTCGAGCCGGGCGCGGCACCAGACCTTGCCTTCCTGCCAGACCAGGGTCTGCTCCGGCGCGAAGTTGGCGAAGGCGTGGCTGATATGCGGGTGCGCGCGGATCTGGCCCTTCGCCGCCTCGACCATGGCCTCGATCGCCGGCAGCTTGCGCGCCAGCACCGGCAGGCGGCCGGCCGCCCGGGCGGCGTCGCGCGCTTCCCTGGCGGCCTTGGTCTGGTAGCTGTCGGCCTCGATCACCTGAAAGCGGTTGCGGCCCTCGAGTAGCAGCGCGTGCGCGCCGGCGCCGACGTCGAGATGATCGGCGTGCTCGCGGACGAGGTCTGGGTTGAGCCGCGGGTGCGCGAGGCGCGCATGCGCCGGCGTCTCGGTCGCGAGCAGGTTCGCGATCGAGGCCGAGAGCGACGGCACGATCACCGGGTCGCGGTGATAGGCTTCCTCGCCGATCTCGGGATAGTGGCCCGGGACGTCGATCAGGGCGTGCGCGACGGCGTTCATGCGGCCTCTGCGGCGGGCGCCGGCAGGGCGGCGCTGGTCACCACTTCCAGGGTCTCGCCCTGGCCCAGGATCACCGCGCCCTGCAGGCGGAGCTTCGCGTCGTGCTGCACCACCTTGGCCGCCTCGATGAGCCGGCTCGCCTTCTTCAAGTCCATCGTCTCGTTGGAGACGCCGTCGATCACCGCGAAGGCGACGTCGCGCACGCGGTCGAGATGGTCGAGATTAAGAACGACCTTTGACATTGGCCTTGACCTTCCTCTTTGCCTTGCGGAGCGCCTTGGCGTTCTCGACCACCTGCGCGCCCGCGTGGACAGGGTGGTCGGCGATTTCGGTGAGGGCGAAGCGACCGCCGGCTTCGCCGAGCTTGTAGTCGAGCATCTGGATCGCCGCGGCTGGCGCGAAGAACAGGACGCGGCGGTTGAGCATGGCCTTGAAGCGGGTCTCGGCGCCGTGGCGGCGCTCGGTGCCGTGGCCCGAGGCGGTGGCGGCCTTGATGTCCTTCGGTGCGACGACCTCGACGGCCTCGAAGCGGCGGGTCAAGGCGGTGGTCCATTCGTGCAGCGCCTCGCGCCGCTGGCGGGCCTGTCGGGCCTCCAGCTTCGCGAGCTTGCGGCGGAGCCTGCGGTAGCGGCAGGAGCCGCGCTTGCAGGCCGCCATCTGCCGGCGGATCATTCCCCCCAGGTCCCCTTCCGGATTCACGGCGTGAAGATCCGACTGCCCCTGGTCACCCTCCGTTGATGCTGCGCGGTGGAGGCTCCCCTGGTCACCCTCCGGATGGGGAACAGCTTCAGGGGCTTCCCGGTAACTACCCCGCAACGGTTGGGTGATTCCCCCATCGGGCGCGGAAAAATCCGCGTCCTCCGGGGCGGCGAAGGGTTCGCCGTCCGCGAGGATTTCAACCCTCGCGAATTCCTGAAGCAGGTCGAGCGTCACGCGCGCGCTGCCGTGCCCGGCGCTGCGGCGCTTCTCCATCTCGACCGCGAGCGAAAGCCACCAATGGCCCTCGCGGAAAATCACGTCGGCCGTCCGGTAGGACAGGGCCGGCGCCGGCAGCTTGCCGCGCATCTTCACCT
>CAZRFC010000022.1:0-14003 GCA_964598975.1 uncultured Mycobacterium sp.
AGATGATCAGACACCACGACAGGGTGACCTTGGACAGGGTGAACCACTCGGTGCCCCAATCGGTGTGGCCCACCCAGCCGCCGGCCACCACCGCCGCCAGCAGTAGGGCTACCCCGATCAGCGACACCTCCGAGACCCGGCCGGGTCGCAGATAGCGCAGATACAGGCCCATGAAGATGGCGATCGGGATCGTCATCGCGATCGAGAAGACCCCCCAGGGGCTTTCGGCCAGCGCGTTGACCACCACCAGGCCCAGGACGGCCAGCAGGATCACCATGATCACCAGCACCCCGACGATCGCCGCGGCCCCGCCGACCACTCCGAGTTCGTCGCGGGCCATCTGGCCCAGCGAACGTCCGCGGCGCCGGGTGGAAATGGCCAGCACCAGATAGTCCTGCACACATCCGGCCAGCAACGCGCCGATGATGATCCAGATGGTGCCGGGCAGATAGCCCATCTGGGTGGCCAGTACCGGACCCACCAACGGGCCCGCGCCGGCGATCGCGGCGAAGTGGTGGCCAAACAGCACCCGCCGGTCGGTGGGCATGTAGTCGGTGCCGTTCTCGTAGATCTCGGCGGGAGTGGCGTGGTCGTCGCGCGGGCGCACGATCTTCATCTCGATCAACCGGGCGTAGAACCGGAACCCGATGACATAGGTGCAGATCGCCGCGATGACGAACCACACCGCGTTGACGGTCTCGCCGCGGACGAACGCGATGATCGCCCAGGCCACCGCACCCAGCACCGCGACGGCGCCGAAGATCAGTTTGTGCCGGGTGGTGATCGGCGAGCGGTCGATGATCGCGACCGGCGGTAGGTCCTTATCCGTGCGGACGAACGTGACGTCGCCGCGGACCTCCTCGAAGCGTTCCGGCGGCGCGGCGGGCGGTGATGCCACGGTTGCCTCCTCCTGACGGTGCTGGATTCTGATCCTTGCACCCGCCTCGTCAGCCCCGCTGAGGCTTGGACGGTCTGGCGTGGTGCGGGG
The DNA here is from genome assembly GCA_964598975.1 of uncultured Mycobacterium sp. Lineage (GTDB taxonomy): Bacteria > Actinomycetota > Actinomycetes > Mycobacteriales > Mycobacteriaceae > Mycobacterium. Next base: position 989 of record CAZRFC010000022.1, read on the forward strand.
CCTTATCTCATGTGCAGGTAGTAGGTGAGGGTTCGTGGGGCCACTTCACTGCCGCCGAACCAGCCGGTGACCCGGGCGCTGGTCCAGAAGTTCGGCTTCAGGTCCTCGGGGTAGGGCTTGAACACGGTGCGGTCGCCATAGGTGATGGTGATGCCGTTGTAGTCGACGGCGTAGTCGAATGTTTCATCGGCCGACACGGTGATGATCTCGTCCTTGGTGGGAAAGACGTACGCGAAGTCGTTGTCGAAGAAAGGCCCGACTTCGAAGGTGTTGTCTTGGAGGTTGTAGCGCCACACGACCATGCCGGCGTCGCGTTCGGGTCGCCAGGGCGTGAAGGTGATACCCGCCAGTTTGTTCCAGTCGTACTGATCCTCGTCCTTGAGGTCGTAGACCGAATCCGCGGTGAAGGTGGCGTCACCGGAAACCCTCTTCACCCAGATTCCCCATCGGTTGGGGACCACAAAATGAACCCCTTTGAAGATCGTGATCCGCCGGCCACGGGGATCGGCGAGGAACCGGCCGCGCACGGATGAGGCGAGCGGGGCCGGTGCCTCCGGGTTGAACTCCGCGGCCACCGCCGCGGTCGCCGGTCCGACGGTCACCGGGGCCGGGGAATCCAGTCGAGCCCGAGGCGTAGCCGTCGACACGACGGCCCGCGACTGAACGGCGGGGGCAGGCTGTGGCGGGACCAACAGTTGCCGCTCGGGCGCCGACGACGGCGTCGCACCCTTGACGGTGGGCGCCGGCAGGGTCGACTGGGGTGCTCGGCCGGATCCCGGGGAGTTGACCGCGGCCGGCCGCGGGATGGGCCGTGGCTGGGGGCTCGCGGGAACCGCTCGCAAAGTGTTGGGGGAAACCAGATCGCGCCGGCTGAACTCGGGGCCAGGCGCCCGGTGCTGACCGGTTTCGGTGTCGGCAGTCGGCCCGGTTGCGGCATCCGCCGGCGCTGCCGATGAGATCGCCGCTGTGGCCAGGCCGATGATGCACCCCGCCGCAAGCATCGTGGCCGTGCCCGCCAAACGTCCCACCAGCCCTGAAGTCGTCATGTGCGTGTCGCCCCCTGTCCGGCGATTTCGCCGGGAGCAGCATAAACGGGCGCTCGGGTCGATCTTGCGGGAAGTCCCCTGCCTACATCCACCGGATGGGGGATGCGCTCGCCACCATTCCCGGCAGGCTCTAGTGCTCAACCCCGAGGAGGTGAGTGCCATGCCGGTATGGCGTCTGCGCGACTACCACGACGAGGACCTCGACCAGGCCATCGGCGTATGGGATCAGAGCCGCGGTCCGGGCTCGGCGGAACCGGTGTTCAGTGTCGCCGAGGTGATGGCCGCAGCCCGGTCCGGTGAACCGGCGGTGGTCGCCGAGGTGGGCGACGAAGTGGTCGGCATGGCGGTGGCCCAGACCCAGGGCGAGCGGGCCTGGATCCTGCTGCTGGCCATCGGGTCGCGGTGGCGCAACCGCGGGATCGGCTCGGCGCTGCTGGCCGACCTGGAGCGGCGGCTGCGCTCGGCGGGGGTGCGACGGATCTGCGCGGCGCTGCCGGACGGGGCCACCGGTGCTGTGGCACTGGAGAACTCGGGCTATGCCCGACGCGACCGGTTGGTCTACTACGAGCTGATCGAGCACCTCGGCCCGGATCAGGCCAATCTGCTCGAGGAGCTCGGCGGCCAGATCCTGCCCCCCGGGCTGTGGGGCGACATGGCCGGAATGGAGTACGAGAAACAGATCATCGAACGGCGCATCGTCGACCCGTTGGGCCACCCCGAGGTGGCCGAACGGTACGGCGTCAGCCCGCCCAAGGCGGTCATCCTGTTCGGGCCGCCCGGAACCGGTAAGACCAGCTTCGCCAAGGCGATCTCGTCGCGGCTGGGCTGGCCGTTCGTCGAGCTGTTCCCATCCCGGCTGGCGGCGACCGGCACCGGTGGGCTGGCGGCGTCGCTGCGGGATGCGTTCGCCGATCTGGCCGAACTCGATGAACTGGTGCTGTTCATCGACGAGGTGGAGGAGATCGCGACCGCGCGGGCCGGCGCCACCACCGCCGAACTCGGCGTCACCAACGAACTGCTCAAACTGATCCCGGCGTTCCGGCAGCACGACAGCAGGCTTCTGGTGTGCGCCACCAACGCGGTGCACTCGCTGGACTCGGCGTTCCTGCGGCCGGGCCGCTTCGACTACGTCATCCCGGTCGGTCCGCCGGACCAGCCGGCCCGCCGGGCAGTCTGGCGGCGCTATCTGGGCGCCACGAACGGGAACGTCGACGTCGACAGTCTGGTCACCGCATCGGAACTGTTCACCCCCGCCGATATCGAGTTCGCCGCCCGCAAGGGCGCGCAGGCGGCCTTCGAACGCGAGATGCGCGACGGCAAGGGGATGCCTGCCGTCACCGAGGACTATCTCCGGGCGATCGGGGAGGTCCGGCCCACCCTGACCGCAGCGATGCTGGGGGAGTTCGAACGCGGCAAAGCAGAATTCGCCCGCCTCTAGTCACGAACGGTTTTACGCGAATGGCTCGGGTGGTACAACATTACCCATGACTCCGGGACAAACGGCTGGGGAACGCAGTTGGACATTCCTGACCAACCATGCCCACGTGCTGCTGTGCCTGTCCCGGGGCGAAGCGCTGACCGCCCGTGAACTCGGCCTGCGGATCGGCATCACCGAGCGCGCCGTCCAGGTGATCCTCGCCGACCTCACCGAGGGCGGCTACCTGAAGAAGAAGAAGGAAGGTAGGCGCAACCTCTACACGGTCAATGCCAAAGGGCGACTGCGCCACCCGTTGGAGGCCCACCACACCGTGGGTCAGCTCATCACCGCCCTGGAATAGCCCGGCATAGCCCTGCGGGAAGGCGGCCGCCCCAGGGCGGTAACGTCCGAGCATGGCCATTGCACTGACCGACGACCACCGCGAACTCGGCGACGTCGCCCGCTCCTTCCTGACCGCGCAGAAGGCCCGCGGGGCGGCGCGGGAACTGCTCGACGCCGACGACGAATCGCTTCCGCCGTTCTGGCGGGAACTGGCCGAACTGGGCTGGCTGGGACTGCACGTCGGCGAGACGTACGGCGGCTCCGGGTTCGGGCTGCCCGAACTTGTGGTGGTCATCGACGAACTGGGACGCGCCGTCGCGCCCGGCCCGTTCGTGCCCACCGTGGTGGTCTCGGCGGTCCTGGATGCGCTCGGCACCGACGAGCAGAAGGCCCGTCTGCTGCCCGGTCTGGTCGATGGAACCCGCACCGGCGCAGTCGGTTTCGGGGGCGCCGTGACGGTCTCCGAGGGCCGGGCTTCCGGCGATGCCGGTGTGGTGCTCGGTGCCGGACTGGCCGACCTGATGCTGATCGCCGCCGGCGAGGACATGCTGCTGGTGGAGCGCAATGCCGACGGTGTCACGGTCCAGGTCCCGAAGAACCTCGACCGCACCCGCCGGTCGGGAACCGTCACCCTGTCCGACGTCGCCGTCGAAGTGCTGCCCGGCGCGCGGGATGCCGCACTGGCCCGGGCCCGCACCCTGTTCGCCGCCGAGGCCGTCGGCGGGGCGTCGGACTGTGTCGACGCCGCCGTCGAATACGCCAAGGTGCGTGAGCAGTTCGGGCGCACCATCGCCACCTTCCAGGCGGTCAAGCACCATTGCGCCAACATGCTGGTGGCATCAGAGTCGGCGGTGGCCTGTGTGTGGGACGCCGCCCGCGCCGCCGCGGAGGACGAGCAGCAGTTCCGCCTCATCGCGGCGGCCGCCGCCACGCTGGCCTTCCCGGCCTACGTCCGCAACGCCGAACTCAACATCCAAGTGCACGGCGGCATCGGCTTCACCTGGGAGCACGACGCGCACCTGCACCTGCGCCGCGCCCTGACTGTTCAGTCGCTGCTCGGCGGCGACGGACCGGCCACCGATCTGTTCACCCTCACCGCCGCCGGACTCAAGCGTGCCAACAGCCTGGACCTGCCGCCCGAGGCGGAGGCGATGCGCGCCGAGATCCGCGCCGAAGCCCAGCGCATCGCCGCACTCGACGAGAAGGCCCAACTCGACGAACTGATCGCCACCGGCTACGTCATGCCGCACTGGCCCAAGCCGTGGGGACGGGCCGCCGGAGCCGTCGAGCAACTTCTGGTGGAGGAGGAATTCGCCGCCGCCGGGGTCGCGCGCCCCGACTACGGCATCACCGGCTGGGTGATCCTTACCCTGATCCAGCACGGAACCTCCTCCCAGATCGAGCGTTTCGTGGAGAAGGCGCTGCGCAAGGACGAGATCTGGTGCCAGCTGTTTTCCGAGCCGTCCGCCGGTTCCGACGCCGCCGCGGTCAAGACAAAGGCGACCCGGGTCGACGGCGGGTGGAAGATCAGCGGCCAGAAGGTGTGGACCTCCGGCGCCCACTACGCCAAGCGCGGGTTGGCAACCGTCCGAACGGATTTCGACGGGCCCAAGCATGCCGGCATCACCATGGTCATCCTGGACATGAATGCCCCGGGGGTGGAGGTCCGGCCGCTGCGCCAGATCACCGGGGGCAAGGAGTTCAACGAGGTCTTCTTCAACGACGTCTTCGTGCCCGACGAGGACGTCGTCGGGGAACCCAACGCCGGCTGGACGGTGGCACGGGCCACCCTCGGCAACGAACGGGTCAGCATCGGCGGGGGAGCGGGCGGTATCGCTCCGGCGACCGCCTGGCTGGTCGACCTGACCAAGCGCAACGGCGACCGGATGGCAGGCGCAGTGCAACGGGTCGGCCGGTTCCTCGCCGACGACCATGGGCTGAGACTGCTCAACTTGCGCCGGGCAGCCCGCAGCATCGAGGGTGCCGGACCCGGACCGGAAGGCAACATCACCAAACTCAAACTGGCCGAACACTTCGGTGAGCAGGGCGCGATCGCCGCCGCACTGGTCGGCCCGGAGTTGGCACTGGACGACGGGGAGGCGGCACTGGCGGCTCGCGCCGCGATGGGCGCCCGTGGGATGGCCATCGCCGGCGGCACCTCGGAGGTGGCCCGCAATCAGATCGCCGAGCGCATCCTGGGCATGCCGCGCGATCCGCTGATCAAATAGGCGCCCCTTCGCACTCGAGTGAGGAATCTCGCAGAGGAAGTGCGAGTGGAGATCTGCGAGGTTCCTCGCTCACGGCGTAGAACTTGGTGATGACCTGCGTCGAGATCCATGTCCGCGGCTCGCACAGCGTGACGGTGCCGCCCGAACGTGCCACCGTGTACGTGACGGTGAGCGCGGACGGTCCCGCGCCCGAACCCGTGGTGCAGTTCGTCGCGTCCGCATTGGCCGGGGTGACCGACTCGCTGGAAGCGCGGCACGACCCCGCGAACGGCCCGGTCACCCGCTATGTCGTTGAGCAGGTTCGCAAGTCCGCGCACCGCCCCTACAGCCAGGACGGCCGGCAACTTCCCCTGGTGCACACCGCCTCGGCCTCGGTCACCGCGACCTTCACCGACTTCGATGAACTGGCCGCCTGGGTCGACCGGACCGCAACCCTGGATGGCGTCGGCGTCAACCACATCGAGTGGACGCTCACCGGCGACACCCGGCACACGGCGGAACGCGAGATCCGGCAGGAGGCCCTGCGCGACGCCGTACGGCGCGCCCAGGACTATGCGGACGCCCTGGACCTCGGCCCGGTCGCGGTCCGCACGATCAGCGACACCGGCCTATCCGCGCCCGCTCAGCCCAAGGTGCTGATGGCCCGCGCCATGGCGGACCCGGCTGGCGGGACACCGCAGATTTTGCTGCGCCCCGACGACATCCAGATCGAGGTGCAGGTGGAGGCGAAATTCGAGGTGCCGGGCCTTCGGTAAGCCTTGGCTGAATATGCGTCCGGCCGTCTCACTGCCATAATCGACCCAGTGTCCGAAGTGAGCGCTAGACCCTCGACGGCGCGCATGCCGACAGCGGGGTGGGCGCGGTGACGCCGGTGCCGACCAAAGCTCCGGAACGCCTTCACCAGGGACCGCTGGACCGCCGTAAGCCACCGTCACTGCGGCCAGGACTGACCGGCGACGCCAAACGGCTGCTCGCCGTATTCGCCGCTTTCGTGGTGTTTGCCGTGATGTCCTGGGAATCCTTCGGGTCCGACGGCGGCCCCTCGTTCTTCTACCCCGCATCAGGTGTCACCGTCGCGGCGATGATGCTGAGCCGTCGAACGCTCTGGCCCTGGATCGCGTTCGCGGTGGTGACCGCCGAGGTTCTCGTGGACACCATCTATGCGAGCCCGCTGTGGCTGTCAGCCGCCTACGCGGCGGCAAACGTGGTGGAACCCGTCATCGGCGCTTCGCTGGTTCTGGCCTGGTGCGGTGGTCGGCCCGATCTGCGCAGGCGTCGCGACTTCGCCCTCTTCATCCTGGGGGCATGCCTGATCGCGCCGGTCTTCGGCGCACTGATCGGCGGAACCGCAAGTTCGTTCAACGAGGGGAGTCACTGGTTCAGCCAGACGGCCACCTGGTGGTCCGGGGATGCCCTCGGCGTCCTGGTGATGGCCTCCCCGATTCTGCTGTGGAAGCTGCAGTCCAACTTACTGCGGCGGCGCCCGTGGGAAATGGCGCTGGTGCTGGTGGTCACGGCCCTGCTGTCGGTCGCGACGTTCTGGACAGACTTTCCCCCGTCGATCCTCATCCTGCCGGTTCTGGCCTGGGCGGGGTTCCGGCTGGACATGCTCGGCGCGGCGATCGCCGGGGCGTTAGCGGCGCTGCTGGCCAACGTCGTGTCGAACCACGGCCGCGGGGTGTACGTCGACGTGCATCTCTCGCCGGGTGGGAAGGTCGCCGTCACCCAGATCTACATCGCGGTCATCGTGGTGGTCGCCATGCTGATCGCGCAGGAGGCAGCGGCCCGACTCCGGGCAGTGCAGGGACAGGAGGCCGAGCGCCGGGAGCGGTTGCGGCTACAGACGCTGTCCAGGCTGGCCCACCAGCTGTCTGCCGCACTGACGCCCGAAGACATCGGTGAGGCGCTGGAGGGTCAGGTCCTCAACGAGGCCGGAGCCAGTGCGCTGGCGATGGGTCTGGTCACGTCCGATGGCCGCAAGCTGGAGTGGATCACCTGGTCCGGGTACCCGCAGGCAATGATCGACGAAGTCCGTGGCGGTGTCGACCTGATGAGCGGGACGTTGGCCACCGACGTGCTGCTGTCCGGGATGCCGATCGCAATGCAGAACGCATCGGACTACGAGGCCGCCTACCCCCACCGGGCGCACTGGTTGCGGGTCACCGGAACAGAGTCGATCGTGAGCTGGCCGCTGGCCGCCGGCGGCGCCCCGTTCGGCGTCCTGCAGTTGACCTGGTCGGAACCCCAGCCCCTCGACACCGCCCAGCGGTCCTACGTCTCGGCGGTGGCCACCATGGTCAGCCAGGCACTGGTCCGAGCCAAGGTCTATGCCGACGAGCACGCTCGCGCGGCGGTGCTGCACTCGGTTGCTCAACCACAGGTCCATGTCGACGCGGCCGGACTCGAGTACAACGTGCTCTACCGGCCTGCCGACACAGCGCAGGGACTGGGCGGCGACTGGTACAGCGTGATGGCACTGCCTGACCACCGGACCTTCCTGGCAGTCGGTGACGTGATGGGTCACGGGCTGGCGTCGGTCGAGGACATGGCGCAGTTGCGCAGTACCGGCGACGCCTATGCCCATCTGGGTCTTCCGCCCGCCCAGATACTCAGCGAACTGAACCGCTTTGCCGTGCACCAGATTCGCGGAGAGTTCGCCACCAGCCTGGTCGCGGTCTTCGACCCCGTGCACAACTCGCTGGCATACAGTTCGGCCGGGCACCTGCCCGCGCTGTTGCGCCGCGCCGCGACCGGCGAGGTGATCCGCCTCTCCGACGCCTCCGGTCCGATGCTGGGCCCGTTCGACGACTCCGCATACGTGGGGAGCGCCGTCCTGGTCCAGCCCGGCGATGTGCTGGTGATGTACACCGACGGCCTGGTCGAGCACCACGACGAGGGCGTCATGGCGGGAATCGCCCACCTTGAGCGGGCGGTTGCCGCCTGGCCGCCGGAAGCCTTGCTCGACTGCGAGTCGCTGGCCCGCAACGTCGCTCCGGCACTGCACACCGACGACGTCTGTTTGCTCGTCTCCCGTTTCGGGCCATCGGCACGCTAATTAGCGGACCTGTCGAAACCGCAGAGCCGTTCTATACGCTTTCCCTATGAGCCCGCCAGCAGGAGGGGACGGGACCGGCCCTTCGAGGGTGCGGTCATCATTGCTGGGTGACGGCGTGGGTCTGTTCGCCGTCGTCTTCATCGCCTTCGCCGCCGGTGCGGTGCTGTCCTGGGAGTCCTTCGGGTCTGCGATGGGCCCGGCTTTCTTCTATCCGCCCGCCGGTGTGACGGTGGCGGCGATGATCCTCAGCCGCCGCGCGCTGTGGCCGGCCGTCGCGGCCGCGGTTGTTGCCGGGGAGATCCTGGTCGACGTCCACTTCGGCAGTCCGTGGCCGGTGGCTGCCGGCTTCGCCGCGGCGAATGTGGTGGAACCTCTGGTCGGGGCATCGATCGTGCTGGCTTGGTGCGGCGGTCGGCCCGACCTGAGTCTGCGCCGGGACTTCGTCGCCTTCATCACCGGGGCGTGTGTGATCGCGCCGATTTTCGGTGGCCTGGTGGGCGGAACGGTCAGCGCGCTTGACGCCGACAAATCGTGGCCGACTTCGGTGTTCAACTGGTGGGCCGGGGACGCCCTCGGCGTTCTGGTGGTCGGCGCCCCGATCCTGCTGTGGGCCACCCAGTCCTACATCGTGCGACAACGTCCCTGGGAGACCTTCGGTGTCCTCGGTTTGACGGCCGCCCTGTCGGCCGCCACGTTCTGGACCGAGGCGCCGCCGACGATGCTGATTCTGCCGGTGCTGGCCTGGGCGGCGCTGCGACTGGACATGCTGGGCGCGGCCCTGGCGGGCGCGGTGTCGGCCTTCCTGGCCAATGTCATGACCCTGCACGGCAAGGGCCTGTTCAGCAGCATGGATCTGGCGATGGGCGCCCGGGTGGCACTGACCCAGGTCTTCATCGCGATCATCGTGGTGGTCGCCATGTTGATCGCGCAGGAGGCTGCCGCCCGGGTGAGCGCCGTGCAGGAACGCGAAGCCGAGCGTCGCGAGCGGATGCGGTTGGAGACGTTGTCCCGGCTGGCGCAACAGCTCGCGGGCGCGCTGACCCCCCACGACGTGGGTGAGGCGCTCAAGGAGCAGGTGCTCAACGAGGCCGGAGCCCGGGCGCTGAACCTGGGCCTGATCAGCGCCGACGGGCAACGGCTCGAGTGGGTCACGATGTCCGGACACCCTCAAGCGGTGGTCGACGAGTTCGGCGGCGGGGTCGCCATCGCCGAACGGACGGTGGGCACCGACGTGGTGCGATCCGGCCAGCCGATCATGGTGCACACCTCCGCGGAGTACGGGCGCAGATATCCCGACAAGGTGCACTGGTCGCGGCTGAGCGGGGCGGAGTCGACGGCGGGCTGGCCACTGACCTCAGGCGGCAAGCCGTTCGGTGTGGTGCTGATGGTGTGGGCCGAACCGCAGCCGTTCAACACCGCCCAACGGGCCTACATCTCCGCTGTCGCGACCATGGTGGGACAGGCGCTGGTGCGGGCCCAGATCTACTCCGACGAACATGCCCGGGCGGCGGTGCTGCAGTCCGCGGTGCTGCCGACCAGCCCGGTGGACACCTGCGGACTGGACGTCGCCGTCGCCTACGAGCCGGCCGACGTCGCCCAGGGCCTGGGCGGCGACTGGTACGACATCATGCCGCTACCCAAGGGTCGGACCTACTTCGCCGTCGGCGACGTGGTCGGCCACGGGCTGCCGGCGGTGGAGGACATGGCGCAACTGCGCAGCGCCGGAAGGGCTTTGGCACACCAGGGCCTGCCGCCTGCGCAGCTGCTCGCCGAACTCAACGGGTTCACCCGGCATGCCAGCATCGGCAAGTTCGCCACCATGGCGGTCGCGATCCTCGATCCCGACGAGGGACGGCTGTCCTACGGCTCGGCCGGGCACCCCCCGCCGTTCCTGCGCTACGCCGCCGACGGCGAGGTGGTACGGCTGACCGATGCCAGCGGCCCGGTGCTCGGCCCGGTGCAGGAGGCCACCTACACCGCCGCCAGCGTCCTGATCGCGCCGGGCGACATCCTTGTCATGTACACCGACGGCCTGGTCGAGCGCCACGGCATGGACATCGAGATGGGTCTGGCCCGGGCCCAGCAGATCATCGCCGGCTGGGACGCCGACGAACCGCTGTCCGGGTACTGCGAGGTGCTCCAGGAGACGCTGTCGCCGCGGCCGCGTTCCGATGACGTCTGCATCATCGCGGTGCGGTTCGACTGACCGCCTGCTTCGAGTTCCCCCTAAGACCGCGCGAACGTTCGCAGCCAGTCCAGCCAGGCGCCCATACCTTCGCCGGTGCGGGCGCTGACCGGGAGGATCGTCGCACCCGGATTGACCTCCCGTACCCGCGCGACGTAGGTGTCGACGTCGGCATCCAGATACGGCACCAGATCGATCTTGTTGAGCAGCACCACATCCACCGAGCGGAACATCACCGGATACTTCAGCGGCTTGTCCTCACCCTCGGTCACCGAATAAACCATCGCCTTGGCATGCTCGCCGACGTCGAACTCCGCCGGGCATACCAGGTTCCCGACGTTCTCGATGATCACCAGATCCAGCTTGGGCAGTTCCAGTCCGTGTAGCGCCCGGTGCACCATCGGGGCGTCGAGGTGGCATTCTCCGCCGAAGCCGTTGTTGGTGTTCAGCAGTGAGATCTGCGCGCCGCGGCCGTCGAGTTTGGCGGCGTCGAGGTCGGTGGCGATATCGCCCTCGACGATGCCGACGGCGAACTCGCCCGCCAGGGCGTCCAGGGTTGCGGCCAGGATCGTGGTCTTGCCCGAACCCGGCGAACTCATCAGGTTCACCGCACGAATCCCGTTGTTCTCGAACGCCGCCCGGTTGATCGCCGCGCGGTTGTCGTTCTCGGCGAAGATCGCCTCGAGGACCTCGATGCGCTCGGTGCCGGTGGCATAACCGCTGTGGTCACCATGCTCATGCTCATGCGCGTGGTCATGATCGTGGCTGTGCACGGTGCCGTCGTCGTGACGGTGGAATCGACCCATTGCAGACCCCTCTCTAGGTGACGTCGACCGAAGTCACCAGGAACTCCTCGCCCCGCACCACCGACACATCGGCGCTCTCGCACAGCGGGCAGAACACCGACCACCGCGACTCGATCACCGACCGGCGGCCGCAACCCCGACACTCCACCTCGGCGGCGACGAGTTCCAATTCCAACTCCGCCTCCGGCATGTCCGCGTGATCGCGAACCAGAGTCCAGCAGAACGACAACGTCTCCGGGACCACCTGGCGCAGCGCTCCGACCTGAACCCGCACGACATCGACGCGGCGGCCGGCGGCGTGGGGTTTGACCACCCCGGCGATGGCCTGGCACAGCGACAGTTCGTGCATCAAAAGAACCCTACGACTAGCGTGTTCGGCGTGACGGTGCGGGTACACCTCGACATCACCGGTGTGGTTCAGGGAGTCGGCTTCCGCCCGGCAGTCGCACGCATCGCCGCCGAGTTCGGGCTGAACGGCTGGGTCTACAACGACGCCGGTTCGGTGCACTGCGAATTCGAGGGACCCCGGGACGACGTCGACGCCGCGGTGGCCGCCCTGCGGGACCGGCCACCGCCGATGGCGCGGATCGACACACTGACCACCGCCCCCGCCGACCCGTGCGGCGACACCGCTTTCCGGATCGTCGAAAGCCGGGCCGGTGATGACTCCCGCACCCTGGTGCCCCCCGATATCGCCGCCTGCGCGGACTGCCTGCGCGAGATGCGCGACCCGGCCGACCGGCGCTACCAGCACCCGTTCATCACCTGCACCAACTGCGGTCCCCGCTACACCGTCATCACCGACCTGCCGTATGACCGGCCCGCCACCACCATGGCCGGATTTCCGATGTGCCACACCTGCGCCGCCGAGTACCAGGACCCGACCGACCGCCGCTACCACGCCCAGACCATCGCCTGCCCGGACTGCGGGCCAGCGCTGTCGGGTGACCTGTCCGATACCGCCGAGGCGCTGACGTCGGGGAAGGTGGTCGCCATCAAGGGCATCGGTGGCTTCCATCTGGCCTGCCGCGCCGACGACGCAGCGGTGGTGAAACTGCTGCGGCAGCGAAAGAACCGGCCCGCCAAACCATTTGCGGTGATGGTCGCCGACCTCGACGCCGCCCGGGGTATCGCCGACATCAGCGATGCCGCGGCCACCGCGCTGGCATCCCCGTCCGCGCCCATCGTCCTGGTGCCCCGACTGGGCGGGGCGGTCAGCGAAGCCGTGGCGCCCGGCCTGACCGAACTCGGAGTGATGCTGGCCTACTCGCCGTTGCACCACCTACTCTTCGACCTGCTGCCGGCCGGCCTGCCTCTGGTCATGACCTCGGCGAACCAGGGTGGTTCGCCGATCGTCTTCCGCGACGAAAACCTGGACTGGATCGACGGGTTGGCCGACGCCGTCCTCACCCACGACCGGCCGATCCACGTGCCCTGCGAGGACTCCGTCATCACCCTCGATGATCAGGGCGACGAACTGCCGTTGCGGCGATCGCGGGGATACGCACCGCTACCTGTCGCGGTGCCGGGCGCCCCCGACGGCGTCGACGTGCCGGTGGTGCTGGCCACCGGCGGGGACCTCAAGACCACGTTCTGCCTCATGGCTGCTCGAGGGGACGGGGGCGGGCATGCACACCTGTCCTCCCACCTCGGGGACATGGCCGACCCGCGGACCCAGTCTTGCTTCGAGGCCGCCCTGGGGCATCTGGCTTTCATGACCGACCGCAGACCGGAACTCATCGCCTGCGACATGCACCCCCGCTACGCCACCACTGCATGGGCGCGCCGCTTCGCTGCGGGGAGGCCTGTGATTTCGGTACAGCACCACCACGCCCACGCCGTCGCGCTGCTGGCCGACAACCACCGGCTCGGCACCCCGATCGTCGCCGTCGCCTCCGCCGGCACCGGCGACGGCAGCGACGGCACCCTCTGGGGT